>JAFPUX010000483.1 GCA_017413145.1 Kiritimatiellia bacterium
CCGGATACCGCACGATCCAGTCCTGGTTGATGCGCCGGAAGAGTCCGGGAGAGGGGCCGCCGCGGAGGGTGGACAGGTCGAAGACGATGCGGCCCGACGTGCCCTGGAGGCCGAGCTCGAGCGTCACGGCATCGGGACGCGCGCCCTTGTAGGAGGCGTCGTTGCGCAGGACGGTCGCCGGGAGGTCGCCGATCGCGTTGCGGGCGTTCGGCCAGCCCTCGCGGCCCGTGGCCGATTCCACCCAGTGGGCCTGGAACTTGAGCCCGAGCCATCCCTGGGTCGGCTTGGCGAGGGCCGTCCCCTCCGCCTCGACCGTCATCGAGAAGCCTTCCGCGCCGGCGAAGAGCTCCGCGGGCAGCTTCGCGGTCGCCACCGCGTCGGACGGATAGGCGTTCGTCGGGATGTCGACGACGAGCCGGCCGCCGTCGAGCGTCGCGTACTTCGGCGGCAGCCTCCACACGAGGTTCGTGAGCGGGGGCGGCGGCGTGTCGGGGATCTGCACCTCCTGCGGCTCGGCGGCGGATTCCGCCGCGACGCACGGGGCGAGAAGAAGGACGAAGGGGGCGGAGAAGCGTTTCATGGAACGCAAGGGACGGACGGTCGTTCGACGAATGGAAGGGACGGAATGGATGATACCAGAAGCCGCGGCCGCAGGCAAACGCGGTTGCGCGGAAGGCCGCGGCAATGCTAGAATCGGCGCATCCCGGCACCCCTTCCACGCAGGCCTCCATGAACCCGGATCTGATTCGGATCACCGCCGACCGTCCAGCCGCGCTCTACCGGTGCGGCGAGACCGCGACGTTCACGGTCTCTCTCGACCCCGCCGCGGACGGCGCGGGCGAGGCGCTCGTCACGCTCGACAACTTCGGCTCGCACGAGGCCCTGCGCCGCACCGTCGACCTCGCGAAGGACTGCCCGTTCGAGATCGAGGGCACGCTCGCCGAGCCCGGCTTCCTTCGCCTCTGCATCCGTCCCGCGGGCTCGGACGGGAAGAAGGTCTTCGGCGTCGGCTTCGAGCCGGAGCGCATCCGCAAGGCGAGCCCGTCGCCGCCGGACTTCGACGCGTTCTGGGCCGAGGCGAAACGCCAGCTCGACGCGACGACCCCCGTCGATCCGCAGATGCTCCGCGTTCCGGAGAAGTGCACCGGCGACTTCGACTTCTACCGCGTCTCGTTCGCGTCGCACGGCGGGCGCGTCTGGGGCCTGCTGACGATCCCGAAGGACGCTTCCGCGGAGCGGAAGCATCCGGTGCGCTTCGAGATCCCCGGCTCCGGGACGGGCCCCTGGACGAACACGCTCGAGGGCTCGCGCGACGCGATCCGGATGAAGATGACCGTCCATCCCGAGCCGCTTCCGTTCGACCACGGCGAACTGCTCGCGTGGCACGAGAGGAACCGCGCGCGGCTCAAGGCCCGATACGGCGTCGAGGGCTACTCCATCGCGGGCCTCGGCACGTCGCGCGAGGACTACTACTACTACCGCGCCATCCTCGGCATCTGCCGCGCGGCCGACTGGCTCGCACGGCGCCCGGAAGCCGACGCGACGCGCTTCACCTACGAGGGCGCGTCGCAGGGCGGCGGCCTCGGCCTCGCCGTGACCGCGCTCTCGCCGCGCTTCACGAAGGCGCTCCTGATGGTGCCGGCGCTGAGCGACGTGCTCGCGTACCGGGCCGGCCGCCGCAGCGGCTGCGCGCCGTGCCCGGTGCAGGACCAGCTCCCGGAGAACCGCGGGCGCGCGGCGTCGCTCGCGCCGTATTTCGACGGCGCGAACTTCGCCTCGCGCATCCGCTGCCCGGTGCGCGTGGTCGTCGGATTCGCGGACGACGCATGCGTCCCGCCCGCCGTCTACGCGACCTACAACGAGATGACCTCGCCCGACCGCGCGATCGTGTGCGGCGTCGGCATGGGCCACAACTGCAACACCCGCCCCGACCTCATGCGGACGCTCTTCGACTGGCTCAAGGGCCCGGCCGCGCCCCGCGAAGGCCGCCCTGCCGGCATGCAGGCCCTCCACGCCGGCGGAATGCCCGGATACCCGGACGACACGCACGCCTTCGCGGAAACGTTCGGGCGGCACGAGCCCTTCGTTCCGAACTGGGACGACGCGCCGTGCGGGACGGACGAACTGGACGCGACGCGCGGGCTGTTCCTGAGGGCGTCGTTCCCCGACCCGGAGGGACTGCTCGACACCGCGCGTTCGGATTTCGAGCGCTTCCTCGCGGAGGCGGGGCTCGCGGGCGCGGCCGTTCCCGTCGAGGCGAAGGAAGCCGCCGGCCTGGACCGGGAGGAATACCGCCTGTCCGTCGGAACGGACGCAGTGTCGCTGGAGGCGTCCGACGCCGAAGGCATCCGCCGCGGCCTGTATTTCCTGCGCGACGAGCTCGCCGGGTCGCCGCACCTCAAGCGGGGGACGGTCCGCCGGAAGCCGTGGCTGCGGAACCGGATCTCGCGCTGTTTCTTCGCCCCGATCAAGCGCCCGCCGTTCAACCTCGACGAGCTGATGGACGACGTCGACTACTATCCGGAGGAGTATCTGGGCCGCCTGGCGCACGAGGGCGTGAACGGGCTGTGGCTGACCGTCGCGTTCCGCGAAATCTGCGACACGTCGATCCGGCCCGCGCCGCCGGACGCGGCGCGCCGGATCGCCAAGCTGCGCGCCACGGTCGACCGCTGCCGTCGCTACGGCATCCGGGTCTGGGCGTTCTGCATCGAGCCGTTCCACTGGTCGGCGGCCGCGGGCAATCCGGTGCCTCCGGGCTGCGAGGAGCTCCTGGGGCCGGGCGTTTCCGCGGACGGCGCGGCGTCGGGCCCGCGCTGTTTCTGCGTCGACTCGGAAACGGCGCGGCGGTATCTCCGCGAATGCACGAATTCGCTGTTCCGCGCGGTTCCGAATTTGGGCGGGATGATCGTCCTGTGCCACGGCGAGCGCATGACCTCCTGCCCGAGCCGGATCGACCGCCTCGACGACACCGGCGCGATCCCGTGCCCGAAGCGCTGCGGCAGAACCGCCGCGGAGATCCTCGCGGACGTGCTCGGCGCGCTGAAGCGCGGAATGGCCGACGCCAGCCCGGACGCGGAGCTGATCGGCTGGATCTACGCGCCGCAGGAGGAGTCGGCCTCGGGCTGGATGGCGCAGCTGCCCGCCCTCCTTCCGCCGGACGTGGCGCTCGCCTTCAACTTCGAATCCGGCGTGGCGAAGCGCCAGCTCGGCGCGGTCCGCGTCGGCGGCGACTACTGGCTCTCGGCCGTCGGCCCGTCCGACCGGTTCGCACGGATGGCCGAGGCGGCCCGGGGCCGCTGCCGGCTCGCCGCCAAGCTCCAGGTCTCCTGCTCCCACGAATGCGCCACGGTCCCGTTCGTCCCCGTGCCCGAGCTCCTCTACCGCAAATACCGCGCCATGCGCGAGCTGGGCGTCCGGGACGCCATCCAGTGCTGGTTCTTCGGCAACTGCCCCGGGCTCATGAACGAAGCGGCGGGCCGTCTCGCCTTCGAGGACTTCGCGTCCGGCGAGGACGCGTTCCTGGACGGGCTGGCCGGGCCCGGATGGGGTCGCGACCGGCGGCACGCCGTGGCCGCCTGGAAGCGCTTCGCCGAGGGCTATTCGAACTACCCGCTGGACATCCGCTTCCAGTACTACGGCCCGATGCACGACGGCCCGGTCTGGCCGCTGCACCTCCGGCAGGCGATGCGCCCGCTTACCCGCAGCTGGAAGCCGGAGACGTTCCCCGCCGGCGACGCCGTCGGCGAGTGCGCGGCGCAGTTCGGGCCGGACGAACTCGCGCAGCTCACCGGGACGCTGTCCCGCGAATGGCGGGCGGGTCTGGCGGAGCTGGAGAAGGCGCCCGCCGCCGCCCGCCATCCGGAAGCCGCGGTCGCGCGGGCGCTGGACCTCGTGTTCCGTTCCGGCCACGACGTCCTCCGCTTCTACGCGCTGCGCAACGCCCTGCTGGACTCGCCGCCGGATGCGGCGGCGTTGCTCGCCGGCATGAAGGAAATCGTCCGAGAGGAGATCGGGAACTCGCTCCGCCTCGCGGACCTCTGCGAACGCGACCGCCGGCTCGGCTACCATTCCGAGGCGCAGGTCCGCAAGTTCTTCCCGGACAAGCTGCGGTGGCGCGCCGGCCGGCTCCGCGAGCTGCTCGCGGGGGACTTCGCCGCGGCCGAGGCCGTGCTCGCGGAAGGCGGCGACATCGGGGCGTTCCTGGCCTGGCAGGGAGAAACGGCCGTGGCGGGGCGGACCTATGGCGCCAACGGGATTGCGTGGTGCTTCGAGTCCGACGCGGACAAGGTCGTCTTCCACCTGGACTTCGAGTCGGCGGGGGAGAATCCGGAAGAGGCCCACCTGTTCTTCATGGACCGCAAGGGCGCGCGCAACCCGCTGCTCCCGGTCCGGCTCGCGCGGAAGGACCATCCGCGGACGGCGTCCGGCTGGCATGCGGACTGGTCCGTATCCCGCCTGCTTCTCGGACAGGAATCGGAGTTCTTCTTCGGCGTCGAGCGGACGGAAGTCCGGAAGGACGGCACGGTCGCGTTCACGAACGACGTTCCGGGTGCGTTCCTCCACGAGCCGCGGCTGTGCCTGGGGTCTTTCTCGCCGGACAAACTGCGACGCGTGAAACTGTAGAACCCCGCGGTTTTCCGTTGACGCACGATGCGGAATCGGGTATCGTGCGCCGTGTGAAACACCTCGCCGCGATTCTCGCCTTCGCCGCCGTCCCGGCCCTTGCCGCCGGCGGCGCCGGGTACCGTTTCACGGCGACGGTGAACTACGCCGGCGCGCCCGCGTCGGACGTCCCGGCCGCGCTGCGGCTTTCGACAAACCTCGTGGAAGGCTTCGACTACGCCGCGGCCGGGGACGGCACGCACTTCACGATCACGGACGGAACCGGCGCGGTTCTCCCCTACGAGATCGACACGTGGAACCCCGACGGCGAGTCGCTCCTCTGGGTCAAGATCCCGTATTTCGCGAACGGCAGGAAACTCACCGTGATCTACGGCGACACCGAAAAGGACATGACGACCCGCGCGGCGGAGGTGTGGTCGAACTACATCGGCGTGTGGCACATGAACTCCGTGAACGCCCTCGGCAAGGTTCCCAACTCCGCCGGCGACGCGCGGTTCGACGCCGAGGTGTCGTCGTTCTCGCGAACCGGCCAGGCCGGCAAATTCGGCCGGTCGGTGCTGGTCTACACCAACGCATGGCACGGCGGCAAGAACGACAAGGAACGGGGCGGCGTGTTCGTTCCGGACGGCGGAAACCTGGACCTTTCCGGCGATTTCGCGGTCTCCGGCTGGTTCTACCACACTGCGGTCGACAATCCCGGAAACGACAGCAAGTCCTTCCGCTGGGACAACATCTTCTGCAAGCGAAAACACCCGGAGACGGACAACTCCGCGAACGAAGGCGACACGCGTGGTTTCGGCTTCCGCATCAAGGACAACAAGACGAACTGCGAACAGCTGGAACTCTACGGATCGTCCGTCACGGAATCGGTTCCGACGACGTGGCCCCGTCTCAAGAACGACACCTGGTACCACCTTGCGGCGGTCTTCGAGGGCGGGCGGGGAGTGACACGCGTCGACGGCGCGGTGAAGGCCGTGGACGAGGACGAGGTCGGCACCGTCGTCGACAACGACCTGCCGCTGTCGATCGGCAACAACGGGACGGCCTGGCTCGACGAGCCGGGCGGCAAGGCCTGGGGCGGCCGCGCGGACGAGGTCCGCCTCATCCGCGGCGCGCCATCCGAAGCCTGGTTCGCCGCCGAATACGCGGCGATGGCGAACGGGCTCTCCTGCGCCCCGGAGACCTTCTCGCTCACGATCGACCAGAACGAGCACTTCGACGACGCCGTGACCGTGTCGAGCGACATCCCGCCCGCCGCGAACGGCGAGTACTACCCGGGAACGACCGTCACGCTCACCGCCGTGCCGAACGCGACGGGGACGTTCCGCAAGTGGTACGGCGACGTCCCGCAGGAGAGCTGGACGAACGAGACGGTCTCCTTCGTCGTCGAGCGCGATTCGTGGGTCTACGCCCGCTTCGTCCATCCGTGGACGCTCGCCGCGGACAAGGCCACGATGACAGACGGCCACTTCACCGTCAACGTCTCCGTCCTGGACGAGGCCGCGCGCACGCTGACCGTCGGCAAGGCGGCGGAGGCGGGCCTTTCCCCCACCAACGATACCGGAACCGGGACGATCGATCTCGGCGGGCCGATCCGGCTCGCGGGCGACGGAACGACCTGGAGAATCGACCGGTTCGGCGCAACCCGGGGGTCGCAGTCCTTCCCGATCTCCCGCGAAGGCCCCTTCCGCTATCTGTCCCCCGGAACCGTGACGACCACGTCCACGTGGGGGACGCAGCTGTTCCACCGGGGCGACACCGGCAACAACGCCCCGCCGCTTTTCGGGGCGCCGTACACGATGGTCGTCCTGGACGAGCCGGCGGGTCCGTCCCTGATCTGCAACTTCATGTTCAGCAGCCAGTCCGATCTCCGGAAGCTCATCATCCAGGCGCCGAACGTGACGGAGCTGTTCAGGGAGGGGGAAAACATCCTCAACAGGGTTTTCTCCTCCCAGTCGTTGGAGGACACCCGGTTCGACTGGTGGGACCTCCCGTCCCTGTCCAGGATCCAGCACAGCTTCTTCGTGAAGGAATGGGGGAGCGACGGATCGCTGCGCCGGCGCATCCCGGCCGGGGGGGCGCTCTCCCTGCCGAGCATGCGGGGGCTCGATTGGCTCGCCGAGCTGTCGGACTACAACGGCGGCACGCCGCTTTTCCTGATGCGGAACGTGGAGGAGATTTCGCTCGGCGGCAAGGACGAGGATACGACCGTCACCAACCTCTGCACCTACGCCTTCGCCGGCGACTCGTCGCTCCGGAAAGTCACGCTCCACGCGGCGCCCGACATCCAGGTCGGCAAACGCATCTTCGCCGACCACACGCACAACACGTTCCGGACGAACGAAGTCATCGACGGCGTGAGCTACAGCATCGGCTCCCAGGTCCTGAGAGGCCGCGTGCCGGACGTGATCCATTTCACCGGACAGGCGATCTCGGAGACGGCGATTTCGAACCTGCTGGACGCCTGCCCCGTCGCCAGCAGCGCGACGAAGCCCGTCGCAATCCACGCCTCGCGCTTCCAGCCCGGCTGGCGGCGGGTCGACCGGGCGGACTGGATCTCGGACCCGACGCCGGCGGAACGCGCCGCCTACCCGGGGCAGATGCTGATCGGCGTCTACCGCGCCGGCGCGGAGGCGCCGGCCGGCAAGGCCGTGATCGTCCACGCCGACAACGACTGGGACCAACGGGAACAGCCGTCGCTCATGGTGATCCGGTAGCCGCCCATGAAAGCCCCGCCACGTCCCTCGCCCCCGGCCGACCCTTCGCCGGTCTTCGTGGCGAAATAGACCTCAGCCCATGTCCGGACAAGAACCAATGCACCTCCGCGTGACCGACGTGCAGCAATTCTCGGTGCACGACGGGCCGGGGATCCGGACCGTCGTCTTCCTCAAGGGCTGCCCGCTGCGCTGCGCGTGGTGCCACAACCCCGAGACGCAACGCGCCGCGCCCGAGATCCGTCGCGTGCCGTCGCCCGGTTCGCCGGGAGGCGTGCGGGAGGAGCTGGTCGGGCGCGACGTTCCGGTCGCGGAGCTGTTCGACCTCGTGCGCCGCGATGCGCCGTTCTACGGGCGCGAAGGCGGCCTCACGCTCTCCGGCGGCGAGCCGATGGCCCAGCCGGAGGGCTCGCTCGCCCTTCTCGCCGCCGCGCGCGAAGCGGGAATCGGGACCTGCATCGAAACATGCGGCGCCTTCGATCCCGTGCTCGCCCCGCGCCTCGCCGCGCTCGCCGATCTCGTCTTCTTCGACCTCAAGGACGCCGAGGCCGTCCGCCTGCGCGAGAACACCGGCGCCGACCTCGCCGCGATCCTCCGCACGCTCCGCGCGCTCGACGACGCCGGCGCGGGCCTCGCGCTGCGCTGCGTTCTCGTCCCGGGCGTAAATCTCCTCGAAAGCCACGCGCGCGCCGTCGCGGACGTCTTCCGCTCCCTGCGCCACGCGCGCTGCGTGGAACTCCTGCCCTACCACCCCTGGGGCGTCGACAAGGCCGTGCAGACCGGCCGCACCCAGCGCGTCTTCGAAACGCCCAAAGTCGCCGCCGTCGACGCCTTCGCCAGCGTCCTCCGCGACGCCGGCGTCCCCGTGAAGCTCGCCCGAACCGCGGTCCCGCCGCCCGCGCCCGCGCTTTCTCCGCGCATCCGGCGGCTCCAGGCCGAGGCCCTCGCGCACGACATCATGCCCGCGCCGGTCCCGGTCGTCCTGCCGCGACCTCGTTCAGAGGTTGCGGATCCCGTCCGCATCGGCCGGCGCCTCGCCACGTTCATGGACGCGCAGCCGGTCCTGCTCCGCCCCGATCAGGAACTCCTCGGCTGGCTGCCGTTCGACGGCTCGGTCGAGGCCGACGTCTTCACGCGTCGCGGCCACGAGCACTTCTGGAAACTCTTCGGCGAGTTCTACCGCAAGCCGCAGGAGAACCTCGTCATCTTCGAGTGGCAGCATTCGTGCGCCGACTTCGCGAAGATCGTCCGCGAGGGATTCGAAGGCGTCCGCCGCGACGTGGCTTCTTCCAGACTCCGCCACGCCGGCGATCCGGAGAAGCTCGCGTTCCTCGACGGCTGCGACCTCGTCCTCGACGCGATCGCGCGCCGCGCCGCACGTTGCGCGGACGCCGCGCGCAACGCCGCCGCGGCGGAGGCCGACCCCGCCCGCCGCGACGCCCTCCTCGCCGCGGCCGCGCGCTGCGACTGCGTCCCGATGCGGCCCGCGCGCACGTTCGCCGAGGGCGTGCAGACCGTGTTCTTCTGCTACGACTTCCTGCCCGACGGCCTCGGCCGTCCCGACCAGTACCTGCGCCCGCTCTACGAGGCGGATCTCGCCTCCGGCGCCTTGACGCGCGAACGAGCCGCCGAACTCCTGCAGGAGCTCTGGATCGGCATCCACGCGCACACGCCGCACGCGAGCCCCAACTACGACAAGGGCGGCGAATGCCACCTCGTCGTCGGCGGACTCGCGCCCGACGGTTCCGACGCGTGGAACGACCTCTCGCGCCTCGTCGTCGAATCGGTGATGGCGTGCGACCTCAAGCGCCCGCAGATTTCGCTGCGCTGGCACCCCGCCACGTCGCGCGAGACGCTTCGCTTTTTGCTCGATGCCGAGCGCAACGACCCGAACAAGCGCATCGCCTTCGACAACGACGAACCGCGCGTCCGCGCGTTCGTCCGGCGCGGCGGGCTTCCCGCCGCGCTCGCCCGCGACTACGTGATGGTCGGCTGCAACGAGGCCGCCTTCCAGGGCGGACTCTCGCTCGGCGGCTGCCACGTGAACGCGTTGCGTGCGCTCGTGCGGCTTCTCTCGGAACGGCGCGCCGACGTCCTCGCCGCGCCCGACTGGCCGTCCTTCTTCGCGCTCTTCGAAGAGGCGTTCATCCGCGATCTCGGCGAAGCGCTCGACTGGAGCGACCGCTTCAACCGCCTCCGCGCGCGGGACGGCAACGTCCTTTCGTCACTCGTGCTGCACGGATGCGTCGAGGACGCCGTCCCGTGTACGCGCGGCGGTTGCGACCGCACCGTGTCCTGCTTCGACCTGCTCGGCACGCCGAACCTCTTCGACTCGCTCGCCGTCGTGCGGCAGTTCGTCTACGAGGAGAAGCGCGTCGCGATGGCCGAGCTCCTCGCCGCGCTCGACGCGGATTGGCGCGGACACGAGGCGCTCCGCGCGGAAATCCGGCGCGACGCGCGCTTCTTCGGGAGCGCGGACCCGTTCTCCGACGGAATCGCGCGCGCCGTGCACGGCGTCGCCGCGCGCTTCGCGGACGCCCGCCGCGACCTCTACGGCCGGCCCGTCTTCGTCGGGAACCACACCGGCTACAACGACAACTTCGCCGCGTTCGGGCGGCTCACGCCCGCCACGCCCGACGGCCGCGCCGCGGGCGACGCGCTCTCCTTCGGGAGCGGCCCGGCCAGCGGCCGCGA
>JAFPUX010000484.1 GCA_017413145.1 Kiritimatiellia bacterium
AGGGTGCGGGTGGTGTTGTTCATGGTGTGCCTCCTTGTAGGTTCGGGGTTTACACGAATATGACTTCAAAAAGTGAACGATTATTCACTTTTTTGTTCACCCCGCGCCATTTTCATTGAAAAGGCACTCCAGAAGATATGAATTCGCCGCGCGCCCGGGGCCGTCTAGTAGAGGAAGAGCATCTCCCGGTACTTCGGGAGGGGCCAGGAGGCGTCGTCCACGACGTGCTCGAGGGCGTCGACGGTCTCGCGCACCTTCGCCATCGCGGCGAGGATCCTCGCGGAGGATCCGGAGGCGAGCGCCTTCTCGAGCGCCGCGCAGCGCGCGACGAGGGCGTCGAGCCCGCGGCCGAGCGTCCGGGCCTGCGCGCGCAGTCCCCTCACGCCGTCCGTCAGGCCGTCGGCGACGGCCTTGCCGAGCGTGCCGGCGGCGGCGGAGTAGGCGTCGGTCGCGACCGGCAGGACCATGCTGCGCGCGATCTCGAGCGCGATGCCGCCCTCGATGCCGACCTTGCGTTCGTATTCCTCGAGCGCGACCTCGTGGCGCGATTCCATCTCGACTCGGGAGAGGACGCCGTATTTCGCGACGAGCGCCTGGTTGGCCGGGTCGAGGAGCGGCGCGATCGCCTCGGGCGTGGCGCGCAGGTTCGGGAGGCCGCGGCGCGCGGCTTCGGCGGCCCAGTCGGCGGAGTAGCCGTCGCCGTTGAAGATCACGCGCTCGTGCTTGCGGAAGACGCGGCGCAGGAGCGCCTGGAGCGTGTCGTGGAGCTTTTCGGGGCCGGCGGCCTCGAGCTGCTCGGCGAAGCGGTCGAAGGAGTCCGCGACCATCACGTTGAGGAACATGTTCGCGGCGGCGCAGGGCTGCGAGGAGCCGGGCTGGCGGAACTCGAACTTGTTGCCGGTGAAGGCGAAGGGCGAGGTGCGGTTGCGGTCGGCGGTGTCGCGCGGCAGCGGCGGGAGCGTGTCGACGCCGACGCGCAGCGTGCCGGCCTTGCGCGCGGAGCCGGGTTCGCCGTGGGCGAGGCGCGCGACGATGTCGCCGAGCTGCTCGCCGAGGAAGACGGAGAGGACGGCGGGCGGCGCCTCGTTGCCGCCGAGGCGGCAGTCGTTGCCGGCGCCGGCGGTCGTGGTGCGGAGCAGGTCGCCGTGCAGGTCGAGCGCGCGGACGACGGCGCAGAGGACCGTGAGGAAGATGGAGTTCTGCTCGGGGTCGTCGCCGGGGTCGAGCAGGCGGCGCGAGCCGTAGGAGACGGACCAGTTGTTGTGTTTGCCGGAGCCGTTCACGCCGGCGAAGGGCTTCTCGTGCAGGAGGCAGACGAGGCCGTTGCGCTCGGCGGCCTGGCGGAGGACCTCCATGACGAGCATGTTGTGGTCGACGGCGAGGTTGAGCTCCTCGAAGACGGCGGCGAGCTCGAACTGCGCGGGGGCGACCTCGTTGTGGCGCGTCTTGGCGGGGATGCCGAGGCGCCAGAGCTCGCGCTCGACCTCCTCCATGAACTTGAGCACGCGCGGGCGGATCGCGCCGAAGTAGTGGTCCTCGAGCTGCTGGTGCTTGGGCGGCGCGGCGCCGAAGAGCGTGCGGCCGGTCTGGACGAGGTCGGGGCGCTGCAGGTAGAACTCGCGGTCGACGAGGAAGTACTCCTGCTCGGCGCCGAGCGTGACGCGCACCGGCTCCTCGGGGAGGCCGAAGCAGCGCATGAGGCGCGTCGTCGCCTTCTTGAGCGCCTGGATGGAGCGCAGGAGGGGCGTCTTGCGGTCGAGCGCCTCGCCGCCGTAGGAGCAGAACGCGGTGGGGATGCAGAGCGTGGCGCCGTTCGCGTGGCGCTTGATGAAGGCGGGGGACGTCGGGTCCCACGCGGTGTAGCCGCGCGCCTCGAACGTGGAGCGGATGCCGCCGTTCGGGAAGGAGGAGGCGTCGGGCTCGCCGAGGACGAGGTTCTTGCCGGAGAAGGCGAAGACCGCCTTGCCGCCGGGGCCGGGTTCGAGGAAGGCGTCGTGCTTCTCGGCGGTGCCGCCGTTGAGCGGCATGAACCAGTGCGTGAAGTGCGTGGCGCCGCGGTCGACGGCCCATTCCTTCATGCCGTGGGCGACGTCGGCGGCGATGGCGGGGTCGAGCGGAACGCCGCGGTCGATGGTGGCGAGGAGCTTCTCCGCGACGGTCTTCGGGAGGTACTTGCGGATGGCGTGTTCGCCGAAGACGTCGCAGCCGAAGTCGTCGATCGTCGCGCGGGCGGCGGGAGCGGGCGGCTCGGGCGCGCGGGCGGCGACGGCGTGGAGGGCGTGGGTGCGGTCGGAGCGGTTCATGGCCCGCGCATTCTAGCACACGCCCGCCCGCGCGTTCAAGCGGCCGGCTATTCGCGCCAGCGGTCGCGGAAGGCGCGCGGCGAAAGGCCTTCGACGCGGCGGAAGAGCCGCGCGAAGTAGTTCGGGTCCGGCACGCCGACCGCCGCGCCGACCGCCTCGACGGTGTCGTCCGTGAAGCGCAGCAGCTTCTTCGCGCGGTCGATGCGCGCCTGCGCGACCGCCCGGCTCGGCGGAACGCCGTAGCGGGCGCTGAACTCCCGCGAGAGCGTGAACTTGTTCAGGTGCGCCACCGCCGCCAGGCGGTCGAGCGAGATGTCCTCCGTGCAGTGCGCCTCGATCCACGCGCGCACCGCCGCGAGGCGCGCCGCGCGCCGGTCCGGCTCCGTCCCGAGCGCGTCCTCCATCAGCAGCGTGCAGAGCGAGGCGAGCCCCTCGTTCGCGCGGAAGTCGCGGATCGGGTCGTCCGACGAAACCGCGTCCCACACATCCTCCCATGCGCGGCGGTAGCGCTCCGGGGACGTCATGCGCAGAACCGGCCCCCCGGCGCGTTCGCGCCACCGCGCGCGGAACGCCGCCGCGCCGGGTCCGTCGAAGTGGATCCACTTGAGCCGCCACGGCGGCTCGCCCGTCGCGTGCCCGCAGCCGCGGCGGCAGTCCAGCAGCGCGCACTCCCCGGCGCGCAGCGGCCGCTCCTCCGCGCCTTCGCGGACCCTGCCCTCGCCCCACTCGGCGAGCAGGAACAGAAGCGACGGGAATCCCGCGCGCCGGCTCTCCATCGGGCCGGTCGGCGCGAGTTCGCCGATCTCCTGCACGTGCAAGAGCGACGCGCGTGCAAAACCGTCCGGTGTGCAGAGTCGTCGCCGGGGGGCGGATTCCACTCTTCTTGCGTTTTTCATGGGATCAAGGCTATCATGCCTCTACCACGAAAGCAAGTCAAAATCGTGCTGGAAAAGGTCAACTCCGTCCCTTCCGCCGTCTGGGGACCATCTGCTAGACTCCGCCCCCATCGCAACAAACCACCCAACCGCCCAACCGCCCAACCATGGAACAGAACGCCAAAATCTACGTCGCCGGCCACCGCGGCATGGTCGGCTCCGCCATCATCCGCGCGCTGAAGCGCCGCGGTTTCGAGAACGTCGTCGTCCGTTCCCACGCGGAGCTCGACCTGCGCGACCAGCGCGCGACGGACGCCTTCTTCGCGGAGGAGAAGCCGGATTACGTCTTCCTCGCCGCGTCGAAGGTCGGCGGCATCGCGGCGAACGCGGCCGCGCCGGCGGACTTCCTCTACGACAACGCGATGCTGGAGATGAACGCGATCCACGCCGCGTGGAAGAACGGCTGCCGCAAGCTGCTGTTCCTCGGCTCCTCGTGCATCTACCCGAAATACGCGCCGCAGCCGATGCCGGAGTCGTGCCTGCTCACGAGCGCGCTCGAGCCGACGAACGAGGGCTACGCGCTCGCGAAGATCGCGGGCCTCAAGTACTGCGCGTACCTCAACCGCCAGCACGGCGCGGACTACGTTTCGGTGATGCCGACGAACCTCTACGGGCCGAACGACAACTACCACCCGGAGCACAGCCACGTCCTGCCCGCGCTGATCCGCCGCTTCCACGAGGCGAAGGAAGCCGGCGCGCCCTTCGTGACGTGCTGGGGCGACGGCTCCCCGTTGCGCGAATTCCTCTATGTGGACGACCTCGCGGAGCTCTGCCTCCTCGTGATGGAGCGCTACCACGGCGACGACCCGATCAACGCCGGCTCCGGCCGCGAGATCACGATCAAGGAGCTCTCGGAACTCGTCGCGAAGACCGTCGGCTACGAGGGCGAAATCCGCTGGGACCTCTCGCGTCCGAACGGCACGCCGCGCAAACTCCTCGACCTCACGCGCTCCATCGCCCTGGGCTGGACCCCGAAGACCTCCCTCGAGGACGGCCTCCGGCTCGCCTACGACGACTTCCTCCACAACCCGATGCGCGTGGAGCGATAGCCATGTGCGGCATCGTCGGATTCACGGGGCGGACTCCGGCCCTGCCGTTTCTCCTCGACGGCCTCCGCCGCATGGAGTACCGCGGCTACGACTCGGCGGGCGTCGCGCTCGTCGGCGGAGACCCCGCGCGGATCGAGGTCCGGCGCGCGGTCGGCAAGGTCGACGCGCTCGCCGAGGCCCTGCGCGCCGACCCGCCGGACGAGTCCGCCGCCTGCGGCATCGGCCACACGCGCTGGGCCACGCACGGCGCCCCGTGCGTCCGCAACGCGCACCCGCACCTGTCGCCGGACGGCCGCGTCGCCGTCGTCCACAACGGCATCATCGACAACTTCCTCGACCTCCGCGAGCGGCTGCGCGCCAAGGGCCACGAGTTCCGCTCGGACACGG
>JAFPUX010000485.1 GCA_017413145.1 Kiritimatiellia bacterium
CCGCACCGGCAAGGGCGGTGACGGCGTCGTGATCGTCCGCATGCGCACGCAGACCGCGGCGACCCCCGATCCGCAGATCGTCGTCGCCTCGCGCGAAGAGACGCCCGGCGGACCCGACCTGCGCCTCGACGTGCAGTCGCTCGGCCAGGGCGCCGCGTCCGCGGATCTGCTCCTCGCCTTCGACAAGTCGGCGGACTACGACGCCGCGGCCGGCTTCTCCAAGACCAACGCGCTCGTTACGCTCGCCGCGACCGGCACGAACCAGGTCGCCGTCTCCGGCCTCAAGCCCGGCACGGCCTACGTCGCCGCGCTCGTCGCGACGAACGCCGCGGGCGGCTCGCAGGAGATCGCGCTCGGCTCGTTCGCGACGCCCGCCGAATACCACGCGGACGCCGATTCCGGCGTGAAGCCCGGCGTCTGGACGCGCACGAACCTCGCGTCCGCCCAGGCGCTCCGCGACGCGATGTCCGACAACCTCCTGCGTTCCGCGAACGGCGCGTCGATCACGATGGGCCACAAGACGCCGAGCTCCTGGACCTGGACGGCCAACAACTCGAGCGACGTCCCCGACCTGATCGACGGCCTCCTCGAAGACACGAACAAATACACCGGCTTCAAGACGAACTTCACGTTCATCGTCACGCTCGCGGAACCCGCGGCGATCCGCGAAGTGCGCGTCTTCGCCGGCTGGGGCGTCAACAGCAGCTGGTCGCATCCGGCCCTCGAAAGCGTCGACGTGCGTTCGTCGGCCAACGCCGAGTGGACCGCGATCGAAGGCTCGCCCTACTTCACGCAGGACGCCTCGACCTGGGGCGCGATGCTCTCGCTCGCGCCCGAGAGCGCGAACGACTGGCTCGCCCGCGACGTCTACCAGATCCGCTTCACGACGGCGCAGCCCGTGGGCGACGGCGCGATGTATTGGGAGCTCGAGGCCTTCGGCACGGCGGAAGCGGACGCCCCGGCGGTCCATTCCGCCGCCGGCACCGGCCGCCCGCTCGCGGCCGGCACGACGATCCTCACGACGGACGGCTTCAGCGGCACCGTCGCCGCGCCCGCGGGCCAGCCCGCGTTCGACGAAGTCTGGGCCGTCTGGGGCGCCGCCTACGCGGGCGAAGACACCAACGCGTGGGAGAACGCGCGCCTGCTCGGCTCGATGACGACCGACGCCGCGTCGCTCGGCGCGCTGATCCCGTCCGTCGAACTCGGCGACGCGGCCTACGTCCGCTACGCCGGCTTCGGCGCGGACGGCTCCGTGTCCTGGAGCGACTCGGTCTACGTGCCCGACCTCGAGGTGCAGGACAGCCTCCCGCCCGTCGTCGCGTTCGGCGCGGTCTCCGACGTCGCGGCCTCGTCCGTGAAGCTCTCGGCCAACGTGGTCTACGCGGGCTCGTCCTCGCTCGACGGCCTGGTGGACCTGACGCTCGAATACACGCTCGATCCCGACGGCTTCGCCGACGGGTCGCAGGCGACGGTCGAGACGTTCGATTTCGCGACGGGCGCGCCGCTCGGCCTCACCGCCGCGACGACCGTGTCGCCGCTGCGCGCCGCGCGCCGCTACTACGCGCGCTTCGTCGGCGAGAACGAGGCCGGCCAGACCGGCTACGGCGACGTGTTCTCCTTCGATACCGCGGCGGACGGCGGCAGCGCCGGCGCCGGCGTGCCCGGCCTGCGTCAGGTCTGGGTGCGGAGCGGCGTCGGCGGCAGCGACAACTTCGACGTGTTCGATCCGGACGATTCGCGCTGGGCGACCGAGGTCGTGCCGGGCGCCGTCATGGCCCGCTACTCCAGCCAGGGCAACGGCGGCATCGGCGACGGCGCCGGCAACAAGACCGTCTACACGGCTCCGTCCGGCAACACCTACTCGTGGGCGACGCAGGTGAACTCCACGTTCTACTACGACGGCTACATGTTCGTGGAAGCCGGCCACGTCTACAACTTCTTCGAGTGCGAATACGACCACGCGCGCATCGACGTGGACGGCACGACGGTCATCCGCAACACGAGCTGGGGTTCGTCCTCGACGGGCTCCTACACGGCGACGGCGACCGGCTGGGTGACGATCCAGGTCTGGCTCGGCGGCTCCAGCGGCAACACCGGCGCCGCCAACGGCTGGAACTACGGCGTCGGCTGGAACGACAACGGCACGACGACCGCCTCGGGCGCCTGCACGGGCTGGAACGCGATCGAGAACGTCGACGGCGAACCCATCCGGTTCGCGGTCACGCCCGCGCGCACGCCGGAAATCGTCGGCGTTGACGTCGGCGTCTCGAGCGCGACGCTCGACGTCGCGGTGCCCGGCGGCGCCATGGCCGCGACGGTCCTGGCCGTCTGGAACGCGACCGACCTCGGCGATTCGGCGTCCACCAACGCATGGGCCGGCTGCGCCGTCCTCGGCACGGTCGGCGCGGCGGCGGACACCGTTTCGGGAACCGTGTCGCTCGACCCGGCGGCGACGCCCGTCGTGCGCGCCGTGGTCGCCGACGCGTCGGGCGTCTACTGGTCCGCGCCGGTCCTGCTCGGCGCCGCCGTCGATCCGGTGATCGGCTCGGTGGCCGGCGAAGCGGACGGCGACACACTCGCCGTCGACGGCACGATGCTCTCGACCGGCAGCGGCAACGGCTTCTCGCTGAAGCTCTTCGTGGGCTACGGCGACGACGCCGTCGCGACCGCGACGAACGACGTGGCCGTCGCGCAGGACGGCACGTTCTCAATCGACGACGCCGAGGTCCTTCCCGGCACGAACGGCTGGTGGCAGCTCGTCGCCCGCACGTCGGACGGCGGCTACGACGCCACGATTCCGACCGCGTTCGCGACGAAGGCCGGCTCGGAGCTGCTGCCGTCCGCGACCGCGACGGTCTCGCACCACACCGCCACGATCACCGCCACGCTCGCCACGCTCGGCGCCGGCACGACGACCGCGACGGTCTGGGTCGGCGACGATCCGACGAACCTCGTCGCGCTCGCTTCGAGCGACAAGGTCCTCGCGGCGGAAGGCCCGTTCACGATCACGGCGAAGGTCGCCGGCGATCCGCGGACGGTCTACTACAAGGTCGTGGCCGTGACCGCCGCCCCCGGCGGCTCGACCTGGACGAGCGAAACGTCCGTCTCCACGTTCGACACCGTCGACGCGGGCGTCTACACGTGGAAGCAGTCCGTGTCCGACGGCGACTGGGACGATCCGGCCAACTGGACCGTCTCCGGCGTCGACGCGAACGACTGCCTCGGCTACCCGAACTCGTCGATGGCGCAGGTGCGCTTCGTCGCGGGCACGACCGCGACGATCGCCGTGGAGGACAAGTTCCTGTTCAGGGACATGTCCCTCAAGTACGCCAACCTCGGCGTGACCTTCGCCGGCACGAACGCCGCGACCTGCGAGCTGCGGGGCGACATCCAGAACGTGGCCAACGACCAGAACGACGGAACGCAGGTCTCGAACACGCGGATCGTCTTCTCGGGCGTGACGGCCTACGACTCCAACGGCGCCTTCAACTGGGCGACCAAGGTCTCCACGAACTGCGTCCTGCGCCTCGAGAACGGCGCGGCGCTCTCGATGGACAACTACATGCACGTCTTCGGCACCAACACCTGGGTCGAGGTCGTGGAAGGCTCCCAGATGGTCTGGCGCCGCCTGGCCACCGACCAGGTCGGGTTCGACCTCTGCAACTTCGACGGCGGCCTGAAGGTCGACGACGCCACGTTCAGCACGGCGTGGCTCACGCCGCAACGCCACGTGCGCGTCGCCGGCGAACCGCAATACGTCCTCCTTTCCGGCGCGCACCCGCTGGTGAAGGTCGGCTACCAGTTCAAGACCTACAGCAACACCGAAGACTACATGACGAACGACATCGTCTTCGTCTTCTCCGTCCCGTTGGGCGGCTACGGGGACGCCTCGGCGTCGCCGTTCTACGCGAACTACACCGCCGCGGGCAACAAAGCCAAGCGTCTCGGCTGGCGCGACGAGAACCAGCGCAAGGGCGGCAAAGTCGTGTTCTCCGTGGACGAGGACAGCCCCGTCTTCAAGAGTTCCTCCGTCACGACGACGCACCTGGTCTCCTGGCTCGCGGGCATCGAAACGAACATGGTGCGGCTCGTCTCGACCGACGAAATTTCGCTCTACTACACCTACGGCTGGCCGTCCGAGAACCTCGAACCGTCCTCCGCGGGCGAAATCCCGACCGGCATCATGGCCGACATCAAGGGCCGCGGCGTGGACGTGGCGTGGGTCGTGGAAGGCGTCACGGTCACGAACACGCTCGTGAACATCGGCGACAGGCCGGAGTGGCCGGGCGAGGACGATCCGGAGAAGGCGGCGGACGACAAATACTACTACGTGTTCGCCGGCTGGAGCACGAACGGCGTCGACGTCCTCGACCCGCTCCCGCCCGCGCTCGAAACGCTCGAACTGGTCGCGGTCTTCACGCCGGTCTGGCGCGACTACGAAATCGAGTGGACGTGGCACGGCGGCGGCGTCGACACCAACACGGTGCACTGGGGCGAAGTGCCGTCCCACGGCGAGCCCGCCGACTGGGCCGACCCGGCCGCCGCGCTCATGTGGACGTTCTCCGCGTGGAACCCCGCCACGAACGCGTTCGACGGAACGGTCCGCTCCCACGACGCGGTCTACGCGAGCACGCCGATCCAGGCGATGCGCGTTTCGGAGGACGGCGCGACCACGAACTGGTTCGCAACGTTCTCGGGCGCGGTCGCGTCCGCCGAAACGAACGACACGGTCCGCCTGCTCGCGGACGTCTCCGAAAACGCGCTCGCGTTCGACGTGCCGGTCTCGGTCGACCTCGGCGGCTTCGCGTGGACCGTCGCGGACGGCGCCACGGTCGCCGTCTCGGCACCGGTCTCGATGGCGAACGGCTCGGTTTCCTCGGCCGCGGATCCCGTGATCTCCGTCGCGGGCGCGGACGCGTCCGTCTCGTTCGGCGCCGGCTTCGGCGCGACGGCGACGGGGGAGGGGAGCGCGGCGCTCGAAGTGGCTTCCGGCTCCGCCACGGTCGCCGGCGGCTCCTGGACCGGCGCGGTTTCCGCCGCCGAGGGCGCGTCGCTCACGGTCACGGGCGGCCACTTCACGGCCGATCCGTCCGCCTACGTCCCCGCCACGCACTACGCCGTGGGCTCCGCCGCGACCGGCTGGGACGTCGTCCCGCGCATCGACGTCGGCACGCTCACCGGAATCGTCCTCGTCCAGGGTCTCGTCTACGACGGTACCGCCAAAACCGGCCTCGAAAGCGTTTGGTTCGGCACGACGAACCTCGCCGAGGTCACGGACTACACGGTCGTCTACTCGGACAACGTCGCCGCCGGCACCGCTTCGGCCGTCCTTACGGGCACGAACCTCTGGACCGGCACGACGAACGTGACGTTCGCGATCGCGCAGCGCCCGATCACGATCGCGGCGGCCGACGCCTCGAAACTCGCCGGCAACGCCGACCCGGCCTTCTCGGCCTCGATCGCCGCCGGCTCCCTCGCCGACGGACAGGAGATCTTCTACTCCTTCACGCGCGAGGCCGGCGAGACGGCCAGCTCCTACGCCGTCACGCCGTCCGCGACCGTGAAGATCGCGGCCACGGGCGAGGACGTCACCGCGAACTACGACATCACGGCCGTCGCCGGCACGCTGGAGATCGGCGTCTCCAGGGCAAGCGTGACCGTCGTGACCGACGGCGGCGCGACGACGAACACGACCTACTACGCGGATCTCCTGTCCGCACTCGCGACCGAGGCGGCGACGAACGGAACCGGCGTCGTGAAGCTCCTCGACGACGTCGAGCTCGCCACCGGCATCGCGATCGGTTCCGGCGACGACGTGACGATCGACCTGAACGGCCACGACCTCACGTTCACGGGCACAAGCTCGACGAGCAAGTTCCTGGTCCAGGGCGGCACGCTCAACCTCACGAACGGCACGACCGCCGTTTCGACGGTCGCCGAGGCCACGCCGTACTATTCACCGGTCAGGGTTCTTGGGAACACCGCCGCGTCCGGCGCCGAGTCTGTCGTCAACGTCTACCAATATGTGACGCTCTCCGGCTGGGCGGGTGTCTTCGTGGCCAATAATTCCGGCAGCAACTCCGGCATCTCCGTCTATGTCGACGGTACGCTCGTCGGCCAGAATGACGGTGGTGGCACGGCGGAGAGCAAGGGCCACGGCCTCTACGTGAACGGCCTGGTGGACGACACGGTTGCGGTCGTCCTCGGGCCGCACGCGAACGTCTCCTCCGACGGCTGCGCGGTTTACGCGGCCGGAAAGACCGCCCTCACGGTCAACGGCGGCACCGTCACCGGCGCCGACACCGGCATCGAAATCCGCGCCGGTTCGCTCACCGTCAACGGTGGCACGATCAGGTCGCAGGCCGCCGAAACCGTCGCCACGAAGGAGGGCAACACCTACAGCGTCAAGGGCGCCGCGGTGTCCGTCGCGCAGCACAACACGAACCGCCCGATCGACGTGGAGATCAACGGCGGCACGCTCGCCGGCCCGTCCTCGGTCTACGTCTCCGACAAGAACGACGGAACGCCCACGGGCGTCGAGGTCGCGCTCAACGGTGGCACTTACACGGGCGACGTCGTCATCGACGAGTCCGCGGCCGCGGTCGGTTCGATCATCCCGGCGACCTCCACCGCGCTCTTCTCCGACGCGGACGCCGACGGCGTGCCCGCGGGCTACGCGCTCAAGGCAGTCGCCGGAACCGACCCGACGATGTATTCGATCTCCCGGATCTTCACGGTCGTCTACGCCAACTACGACGGCACGGTGCTGCAGACCACGACGAACTTCGTGAACGACGCCACGCCCGCTTACACCAATGCGACGCCGGTCAAGCCCGCCGACGCGGCCGGCGTCTACACGTTCGCCGACGCCTGGACGCCGGCGCCCGACGCGACGGTGACGAGCAACGCGACCTACACGGCGATCTACACGTCCGTCGCGTCCAGGGTCGCGGTGGTTTCGGACGGCTCGACGACCTACTACGCGGACATCCCCTCCGCCATCGCGGTCGCGAAGGACGGCACTGGAATCGTGCGGCTTCTCGACGACTTCTCGCTCGCGACCGGCATCGCAATCGGTTCCGGCGACGACGTGACGATCGACCTGAACGGACACGATATCACGTTCACGTCGTCGGGGTCGGGGACCAAGTTCCTCGTCCAGGGCGGTACGCTCAACCTCACGAACACCACCGAAACGCTCTCGACGGTCGCCGAGGCCAACCCCGACTACTCACCGGTCAGGATCCTTGGCAACACAGCCGCCTCCGGCGCCTCCACGGTCGTCACGGTCGCGCAGAACGTGAAGCTCGCCGGCTGGGCGGGCCTCTTCGTGGCCAAAACGACCGGAAGCAACTCCGGCATCTCCGTCCATGTTGACGGCACGCTCGTCGGCCAGAATGACGGCGGTGGCACTCCAGAGAGCAAGGGCCACGGCCTCTACGTGAACGGCCTGGTGGACGACACGGTTGCGGTCGTCATCGGGCCGCACGCGAACGTCTCCTCCGACGGCTGCGCCATCTACGCGGCCGGCGAGACCGCCCTCACGGTCGAGGACGGCGCGGTCGTGACCGGCGCCGAAACCGGCATCGAAATCCGCGCCGGTTCGCTCACGGTGAACGGCGGCACGATCACGTCGGAGGCCGCCGAAACCGTCGTCACCGCGCAGGGCAACACCTACAGCGTCAAGGGCGCCGCGGTGTCCGTTGCGCAACATGGCACGAACCGCCCGATCGACGTGGAAATCAATGGCGGCACGCTCACGGGTCCGTCCTCGGTCCACGTCTCCGACAAGAACGACGGAACGCCCACGGGCGTCAAGGTCTCCATCGACGGCGGCACGATGATGGGCAAGGTGGTCGTGGACGACTCCGCCACCGCGGTCGGCACGGTCATCCCGGGCGACTCCACGGCGCGCTTCTCCGACAAGACCTCCGACGGCGTCGCCCCGGGCTACGCGCTCAAGAAGGTCTCCGGCACCTCGCCGGTCCTCTACGAGGTTGCGCTCAACACGCTCGTGACGTCCTCCGGTTCGCTGACCGGGGGAACTGTCTACTACGTGCCGGGAACCGACCCGGTTCCGCAGACCAACCTCACGATGAAGGTGACCTACAAGCGGCTCGTCACGGGCTTCAAGGGCAGCGTGCCCGCGCCCGACCTCCCCGACGACCTCGGTTACGCCTGGTCGTCCTCCGACATGTCGGTCGCGACGGTCGAGGACGGCATCGTCTCCTTCCTGCGGCCAGGCTCCGCCAAGATCACGCTCGTCATCACCGACGCGCTCGATCCGTCGATCGCGAAGACGGTGTCCGCCACGGTGTCCTACGAGCCCTTCCGCGCCCGGATCGTCGGCGGCGACTACTACGCCTCGCTCGGCGGCGCCGTCAACAAGGCCGTCAAGATGACCGACGCCACGATCGAGATGTGCGCGGACGAGGAGCTGAGCGCGTTCAACCTCGTCGGCGTGACCGGCGGCGGCACCATCACGATCGACCTGGCGGGCCACTCGTTCTCCAGCCCGACGAATTCGCAGAACCGGTTCAACGTCAAGAACGCGAACCTGGTCGTCACGAACAGCGCGGCGACTCAGGCCTCGATCGACTGGCCCGGCTCGAGCGGCCTGTTCACCGTCACGAACGGCACGGCGACGCTGTGCGGCGACGTGGCGATCGAAACGGCCGTCTTCGCGTCGGTTTACGCCGGCGGCTCGTTCGTCATGACCACCGGCACGGTCGCCGCCGCGAGCTACGCCGTCAACGTCTACAACGGCGGCTCGTTCACGATGGACGGCGGCAGCGTCTCGACGCCGTCGACCGGCGTCTGGGTCTACGACGGCGCCTCCGCCACGATGAACGGCGGCAGCCTCTCCGCCACCTCCTCGGGCGTCGTCATGTACGGCGCGGGCGCGGCCTTCACGATGAACGGCGGCGCGATCGAGGCCGGGACCGGCGTTTCGGCCAACGGCAGCCACGCCTCCGACACGGCCGTCTCGATCAACGGCGGCACGATCACGGCCCCGGCGAACGGCGTCGGCGTGTTCCACTCCCAGTCCGGCACGCTCGCGATCTCGGGCGGCACGATCACCGGCGGCACGGCGGTGTTCGCCTCGCGCGGCACGGTGGACGTGACGGGCGGCGAACTCGTCGCGACGGGCGCGGCGGTCGAGGGCTACACGCCCCCGGACACCTACTACGCCGCGAGCGGCGACGCGCTCGTCCTCGTGAACCGCAGCGCGCCGGCCGCCAGCATCACCGGCGGCACGTTCACGTCCGCCAACGCGAAGGCCGTCGCCTCCTACGCCTCCGGTGCGAACGCGGCCGTCGCGAACTTCCTCGGCGCGGACACGGCGGCCGGCACGGCCCGCTTCTCGGACGACGCGTCCGACGGCCTCGACGAGGGCTACGTGTTCGTCGCGGCCGAACCGGACGGCTACTACCGCGTCGCCGGCACCGCCACGGTCGTCTGGGACGTGGACGGCGCGACGACGGAGGAAACCTACGTGATCGGCGACACGCCCGTCTGGCCGGGAGAGACCCCGACGCGCGCGCGGACCGATTCGGCCGTCTACTGGTTCGACGGCTGGTCGCCGGAAATCTCCCCCGTGGCCGCCGGCGGCGCGACCTACGTGGCGCAGTTCGCCTCGATCGCCGTGGATCCCGCCGTGCAGACGCTGCACTACAACTGCACGGGCGTCGTGAGCGTCGCGGGCTACGCGGCGGGCGCGACGTTCTACTGGACCGAGGAGACGATCGGCGGCGAAAGCACGTCGGCCGGCGGATATTCGTTCGGCGGAAGCACGAAGCCGCTCTCGGTCTCCTCCGGCCGCAAGACGGACACGCTCAAGTTCTACTCCAACACGACGAACGGCACGTGGCACCTCTCGGTCGCCGTGACCAACAACGGCGTCGAGGCGTGCACGCTCGTCGCGACCGTCGAAGTGCCGGACGTCGTCGCCGTCGTGGACGGCGTCGAATACCCGCGCGCCCGGTGGGCCGACGCGATCGCCGCCGCGAAGGCGAACGACGCGATCCTCGGCGTCTACGCCTCGGTGCCGAACGCCACGCTGGACGTCGGCGAAACGCTCAAGGTCAAGGTCCTGGCCACGCGCAGCGTCGTGAACCTGCCGACCGTGACCGGTCCCGCCGGCACGGAGGGAACGGTCTACGTGGTGAACAAGGTCAAGGACGCCGCGACCGGCGTCACGACCTACTCGCTCACGGCCGAAACGCCCAGCGTGATGTTCGTGTCCGCGGACGGCGTCACGACCAACTACCTCGACGCCGCGTTCAAGGCGGCGCAGCCCGGCACCTACACGCTCCTCAAGGACGTGACCCGCGGCCAGCTCTCGGTCGGGACGACGAACGTGGTCCTCGACCTGAACGGCAAGACGTTCAGGTCCACGGCGACGGGCACGAGCGCCGCGATCCTCGTCTCGTCGACGACGGGCAAGGCCTCGCTGACGGTCGTCGACTCGGGCGAGTCGGGCACGGGCGCGATCGTCGCGCCGAACTACTCCGCGGTCCAGGTCGGCAAGAACGGCTCGGTCGCGGTCGAAGGCGGCGCGGTCTCCGGCAAGACGGTCGTCGTCTACACGGTCTCGGGCGGCACGGCCGCGATTTCGGGCGGCACGTTCTCGATGGTCTCCGGTTCGGCGGCTTCCATGCTGAACTGCAACGACTCGAACCGCGGAACGATCGCCGTCACCGGCGGTTCGTTCAACGGTTTCGATCCGTCGGACACGTCGGACGGCGACATGGTGCCGGACGGATACCTCTCGCTCGCGGACGATCCGGAAGCCGGCTGGTTCACGGTCTACGAGGCCGTGACGGTGACGTTCTCGGACGAGAAGGTCGCGCCGGCGCCCGAGGCGCAGGTCCTCGGCAAGGGCAAGACCGCGGCCGAGCCCGATCCGGCGCCGGCGTTCAAGGGCTGGACGTTCGACGGCTGGTTCGAAGAGGGCGCCGCGACGGCGTTCGACTTCGCCACGCCGGTCACGAACGACCTCGCGCTTGCGGCGCGCTGGACGATCAACCGGTACGACGTGATCTGGATCGCGGACGGCTCGCAATACGCCTCCAACCGCCTCGAATACGGCAAGGCCGTCGTCCCGCCGTCGCCCGATCCGGACAAGGACGCCGACGTGCAGTTCACCTACACGTTCGCGGGGTGGACGACGAACGGGACGGATCTCGTGTCGTTCGCGGGCATGACGGTCGAGACGAACGCGACGTTCACGGCGAAGTTCGACTTCACGACGAACGCCTACGAAATCGTCTGGAAGAACTACGACGGGTCCACGCTCTACGCGACGAACGTCGACTACGGCGTGACGCCCGTCTACGTCGGCGCGGAGCCGCTCAAGGACCTCAACGACGGCTTCATCTACGAGTTCTCCGGCTGGCATCCGGCGGTGGCCCCGGTCTCCGGCGATGCCGAGTACCTCGCCCAGTTCAACCAGAAGGGCGCCATCGCCACGGTGATCACCGTCGCGGGAGCGCAGTCCTACTTCCTGGATCTCGGCGCGGCCGTCGCCGCCGCGCGCGACGGCGACACGGTCCGTCTCCTCGAGGACGTGACGCTCCCGCAACGCGTGGACGTCGATCCGGGCGCGGGCGTTTCGATCGAAATCGACCTCGGCGGAAAGACGGTCAAGCGCGAGGGAACGTCCGGCAACGGCAGCGTCTTCGACGTGAAGAGCGGCGACGTGACGATCCGGAACGGCGCGATCGACTGCACGCAAAACGACGCGGCCATCGTCGCGGACGGCGTCTACGCGATCACCTCGCGCTCCGGCTCGACCGTCACGCTCGCCGACCTCGACGTCGCCGTGAACAGCCAGGCCGGCGCCTGCGTCTATCCGTTCGCGGGTTCGCACGTCACGATCGAGAGCGGCGACTACGCCAACACGACGACGGAGCCCTACCAGTACCACGCGGACTGGACCGGCATGGCCGTCAACCAGGCCAACGTCGCGGAAACGCTCGTCACGATCAAGGGCGGCACGTTCTCGCAGGTCGACCCGAAGCTCGGCGACGACTCGGCCGCGGCGGGCGCAATGTCGTTCCTCGACCCGGCCGTCTGGACCGTGGAGGAGAACGGCCGCTGGACCGTCGTCCCGCGCATCGACATCGCCGGCGTCGTCTCGATTTCGATGGAGACGGGCCTCGTCTACGACGGCATGGCGCAGGAACCCGTGACCGGCGTCTCCTACGGCATGACGAACCTCGAAGCGGGCGTCGACTACACCGCCGTCTACACGGACAACGTCCATGCGGGCGACGCGTCCGTCGACATCACGGGAACCGGTCTCTGGACCGGCACGACGAACCTCGAGTTCCGCATCCGGCGCCGCTACGTCACGATCATGGCCGACAGCTACCAGAAGATCTACGACGGCGATCCGCTGACGCTGTCTTCCTACACGCCCGGCGAGCTCGCCGCGGGCGATTCGTTCGAGCTCGTCGAGATCGCGGGAACCCAGACGGACGTCGGCCAGTCCGACAACTCCGTGGGCGTCGTCTTGATCGTTGACGCCGCGGGCGCGGACGTTACGCGCGACTACGGCATCACGCGGCGGAGCGGCACGCTCGAAGTGAAGCCGCGTCCCGTCACGGTCACGGCCGCCAGCGCGTCCAAGGTCTACGACGGCCAGCCGCTCTCCACGAACGGCTTCGAGACCGCGAATCTCGTCGTCGGCCACGAGGCCGACGCCACGGTCGCCGGCAGCCGGACCGACGTCGGCGTTTCCTCCAACGCGGTGTCGCTCGTCGTCGTCCGCGACGGCGACGGCAGGGACGTCACCGCCAACTACGAAATCGCGACGTTCGACGGCGCGCTCGAAGTCACGCCCGCGAGGGTCTCGGTCGTGGCGGCCGACAAGACGCAGGTCTACGGCGGCGAGCCGGTCGAACTCACCTACTCGGCCGACCCCGCCACGCTGGTCGAAGGCAACTCCTTCACCGGCGCGCTCGCCCGCGCCGCGGGCGACACCGTGGGCGAATACGAAATCGGCATCGGCACGCTCTCCGCGGGCGACAACTACGCGATCGACTTCACGCCGGGGATCTACAGGATCACCGCCGCGACGGTCCAGATCCCCGCCGCACCCGGGAACAAGACCTACAACGGCCAAGTCCAGACGGCCGACGTCACGGCGGCCGACACGTACACCGTCGCGAACGAGGGCGGAACGGACGCCGGCGACTACACGGTGACGTTCGCGCTCGCCGATCCGGACAACTACACGTGGTCCGACGGTTCGACGACCAACCAGGTCTTCGGCTGGACGATCGCGCAGAAGGCCCTCACGCTCGCGGCCGACGACAAGCAGGTGGCGCACGGCGCGGCCGCTCCGGAGTACACCTACACGCCCGACGGCCTCGTCGCGGGCGACGCCCTCGCGACCGAGCCGACGTTCTCCTGCGACTACGCGGCGGGCGACGCGGTCGGGACCTACACGATCGAAATCTCCGGCGCCGTCGCGCCGAACTACGCGATCACCTACGCGAACGGCACGCTGACCGTCGTCTCCAACGCGTTCACGGTCATCTGGCTTGCGGACGACGGCACGACCGTGATCGACACCACCGAGGTCGAGTGGGGTGACACGCCGACCCACGCGGATGCGTCCAAGACCGACGGCACGGGCAAGTACGCCTACGCGTTCGCGGGGTGGACGCCTCCGCCCGGCCCGGTCACGGAAGAGACCAACTACGTCGCCTCCTTCACCCCGTCGATCGCGACCCCGCTCGCGCTTCCGTTTGCGGACCGCGCGGTCGACGCGACGGTGGACGGCCGTACGGCTTCGGTCGCCCTCGCGCCCGCCGGCCTGCTCGACGGCACCGAGGTCGTGACCGCGCCCGAGGGCGCGTCCTACGCGAACGGGACGTTCACGTTCTCCGACCTCGACTGGAACACGAACGTCGTCTGGTCCGCCGCGGCCCGGCAGGGCGCGGGCGCCCTTGCCGAGACGGCCTACAACGAAGGCACGTTCTACGCGAAACCCTCCGAGACCTGGTTCTCAATCACGACGAACCAGCTCGTCGCCGTCTCCGACGGGGACGCCGCCGCGTTCGGCTACACGCACGCGACCGCCTCTCCCGAGCGCGAAACGGTGCGCGTCCACACGAAGATCTCCGTTCCCGCCGACGGCCTGACGGCCGAGCCCGAAACCGGCTCCGCCAAGGCCGCCTTCGCCGTCCTGCAGCTCGACGGCGCGGCCGCTCCGTCCTACTACGCGTTCGGCGACGGCGCGTGGACCAAGCTCTCGGGCGTCGAGCCCGTGGCCGGCGAACACGACTACCTCGCGGTCTACGACCTCGCGGCCGGGACTCCGACCGTCCGCTACTACGTCGACGGCGTCGCGCTCCACGCGGCGGTCGACGGCGGCGACGACGTCTACGCCCTCCCGCTCGGCGACGTGACGTCCCTCTCCGGCATCTCCTTCGCGAGCAGGGAAATGGTCGCGGACGACATCGTCGCCGAACACGACGTCTCCTACGTCGCCGCGGTCGGCGGGACGGCCTTCACGAACATCGCGGACGCCGTCGCCGCACAGGACATGGACGCCGCCAAGACGCTGGCTCTCCTGAAGCGGGACGTCGCGCTCGCGCCCGTTCCGCTCGGCGTCGGCGACGCGTTCGTCGTCGACTACGCGAAGGGTTCCTTCACGAACGACAACCCGGCCGTCGCCGGCGTCGCCGGCTACGACGTCAAGGTCGCCGAGGCCGAGACGGTCAAGACCTACACGCTCGACCCGGTCGTCTATCCGATCGACTACGAGCTGGACCTCGCGTCCGCCACGAACGCCGTCGACAACCCGGCGACCTACACGGTCGAGGACGCGGTCGCGTTCCTCCCGGCCGGAGCGCCGGGCTACACGTTCGGCGGCTGGACCAACGCCGCCGGCGCGGTCGTCGCCGGCTGGTCCGCGGGCGACATGACCGGTGCGGTCACCAACCACGCGTCCTGGACGGTCAACCGCCACAAGATCACCTACCAGGTCACGGGAGACCACTTCGCGAATGACGCCTTCGAGGTCGTCGAGAACGTCGCGTACGGCACCGAGCTGACGGAAATCGAAACCGTCATGACGAAGGAAGGCTACACCTGGTCCGGTTGGACGGGTCTCCCGGATACGATGCCCGACGAGGACGTTGTCGTGACCGGCTCCTACGCGATCCGGAGCTTCACGCTGACGATCGCCTACGTCTACACGAACGGAACCGAGGCCGCAACGACCTTCACGTCCAACGCCGTGGTCTTCGGGACGACCTACTCCGTCGATTCCCCGGTCGTCACGGGCTACACGGCCGACAAGCCGACCGTCTCCGGAACCATGGGCGCCGCGGCCGTGGACGTCACCGTGACCTACACGATCGACCGCCACGCGGTGACGTTCGTCGACGAGGACGGCACGACGGTTCTCAAGGCCGCGACCGAGTACGATTACGGCACGCCCGCGGGCGACATCGCCAAGCCCGCCGATCCGACGAAGGCCGCCACGGCCGACTGGGTCTTCGCGTTCGCCGGCTGGAAGCCCGACGTCGTCGCCGTGACGGATGACGCCGTCTACACGGCGACCTACTCCTCGAACAAGACCGTCGCCACCGTGATCACGGTCGCCGACGGCGGCGCCACGACGAACATGGAATACTACGCCACGCTCGCCGACGCCCTCGCGGCCGCACCGACCAACTCGACCGTCCGTCTCGACGCCGACGTCGGGGAGCCCGCACTCGTGATCGACACCCCGATCACGCTCGACCTCAACGGCAACACCTGGACCGTGGTGCCCGCCGAGGGAGAGGACGGTCCCGGTACCGTCACGGTCGCCGCCGCGGTCTCGGTCGTCAGCTCCTCCGATGGCGACACCTACATCGCTTCCGAGGCCAAACCCGTCGTGGCCGTCGCGCCCGGCGGTTCGCTCACGGTCGGCACCAACGCCGGCGTCAAGCACACCGGGGACCAGACCGCGGGAGCGGGCGTCTCGGTCGCCGAGGGCGGCACGCTCGTCGTGGACGGCGGCCGGGTCGGTGTCGGCATCGTCTCGTCCGGCATCGTGCAGGTGTCCGGCGGCGGTGTCGAGGGCGACATCGAAGCCGCCGGGGAGAATGCGTCCGTCACGGTTTCCGGCGGCATCGTCGGCAACGGCGTCGTTGTCTCCCAAGGCGCCGACGTCGCGGTTTCCGGCGGAGAAATCATCGGGAGCGTGACCGCCAATGGCACCGGTTCCGAAGTTTCCGTGAGCGGCGGTACCGTCGACGGTACTGTCGCAGTCTCCAATGGCGGCGAGGCCGGCGTAACGGCAGGCGAGATCGGCGGTGGCGTTTCCGTGGGCGCCGGCAGCTCCGTCGAGGTCGCCGGGGGCACCGTCAACGGCGGCATTGCCGGATCGGGCGACATCTCGATTTCCGACGGAACCGTCAACGGCGGCGTCGAAGCCGGCGGCGATCTCGCGATGACCGGCGGAACCGTCAATGCGGGTACAGGCGCGACCGGCCCCGCCATCGTCGTGGATGGCGGAACCGCCAGCATCTCCGCCGGTGCCGTCAACGGCGGCATCGGCGCCCAGGATGGCGGCGACGTGACGATTTCCGGCACGGCGGATGTCTCCGGCAACGTGACGGCCAGCGGCGCCGACGCCTCGGTCGAAGTCGCGGGCGGCTCCGTCAACGGCAACGTCACCGCGTCGGACGGCGCGGACATCGCGGTTTCCGGCGGCGAAGTCACCGGCAATGCCGTCGCCTCGGGCGACGGCTCCACCGTCGCCGTC
>JAFPUX010000006.1 GCA_017413145.1 Kiritimatiellia bacterium
GCGCGCGGCTCGCGCGAATCGGCGGCGGCGAGCGTCGCGGCGAGGCGGTCCTCGCCGAAGAGCGCGCCGGCGCCGTCCATCGCCTCCGTGACGCCGTCGGTGTAGAGGAAGAGGGCGTCGCCGGCGTCGAGCGCGAGTTCGCGGCGCTTGTAGGAAACGCCCTCGAAGCAGCCGAGCGGGCAGCCGGACTTTTCGCGGATCCACTCGGGCGCGGCGCCGTCGTGCAGGCGCAGGGGCGGGTTGTGGCCGGCGTTGGCGAAGGCGACGCGGCCGGTGTCGAGGTCCAGGACGCCGACCCACGCGGTGACGAACATCTCCGCGGGGTTGTTCGCGCAGAGCTCGGCGTTCGCGCGCGAGAGGGCCTCGGCGGGGTCGTGCGCGGGTTCGGCCAGGAGCGCGTCCTTCAGGAGCGTCTTGGCGTTCATCATGTAGAGCGCGCCGGTCACGCCCTTGCCGGAAACGTCGGCCACGAGGAACGCGCGGTGCGTTTCGCCGACCGGGAAGAAGTCGTAGAAGTCGCCGCCGACCTCGCGCGCGGCCTCCATCGAGGCGGCGAGGCGCCAGCCGTCCTCGGACGGGAAGTCCGCCGGGAGCGCGGCCTGCTGGATCGTGCGGCCGAGCTCGAGTTCCGCCTCGATGTGGCGGACGCGGTCCTCCGACGCGGAGCGGAGGGCGTCCACCGTGGCGTTGATGTTGTCGGAGAGCTCGGAGAACTCGAGGCACGTGCGCTCGTCCGCGCGCCCCGCGAGGTCGCCGCCCGCGATGCGGCGCAGGGCGGAGCCGATTCGCCGGACGGACCCCGCCACGCGGACGCGGAGCATGCGCGAGACGAACGCGAAGAGCAGCGCGAAGACGGCGAGCTGGACGACGGCGATGCGCGGCATGAAGCGGTCGCGCGAGGCGAACGCGTCTTCGACCGGATCGGCGAGGACGGCCAGGTAGTCGCGCACGGGCCCGGCGTAGCAGAACATCGGCTCGCCGGCGAGCGTCGCGCGGAAGAGCGTCCCGGTCGGGACCGTGGCGGGGTCCAGGCCCGTCGCCTCCTGCAGCGTCTTTCCGGCGAGCGACATGTCGGTGTGGCTCGTGACGACGCCGTTCCGGTCGACGAAGACGATGTAGCCGCGCTCGTCGATGTGCCAGCTGCGCGTGTAGCCGTAGGCGCGCTGGCGGAGGAACCGGAGGAAGCGCTCTTCCGACCAGCCGACCTCGATGTAGCCGCTCTTGTCCGGGAAGAGCGCGGCGGCGTATTTGAAGACCTTGCCGTCGGAGGTGCGCGGCCGGTCCGGCTGGGACATGGATTCGGGGCCGTCCGGCTCCAACAGGACCAGGAACTCGGACCACTGCTCGCCGTGCACCTTCTCGCCGACCAGCCGGCTGCCGCCGACGACGATCCCGCGTGCGTCGACGTCGTAGATCTCGGCGATCTCCTCCTCGGCGCAGAGCGCGGCGACGTCCTCCGAGGCGAGCTTCCCGGACGAACCGAGCCGGTTCGCGATCTCGCGGGCGATCGAGACGAGCTGGAAGTCGGCGCGGTCCGCGAAGCCCCGCGAGACGTCGCGGTAGTTGATCTCCAGGAGGGTCCGGACGTCCTTCTCCGCGCGCATCGTCTCGCCCTTCCACAGCGTCCACGTCGCCAGGCAGAACGACACGGCGACGAGGGCGAGAAGGCGGAGGTGGAGTTGGGTGGAAAGACGGAGCATGTCCGAGGTTCGCGGTTCGCGGTTCGCAAGTCCGGACGATCGGACCCGCGAACGGCGCGAAGCGCCTATTCGACGGTCAGGAAATCGGCGAAACCGGTGATGTCGAAGACTTCCTTCACCGCGTCGTTCACGTGGACGAGCTTCATCGAGCCCTGCTTGTTCATCCGCTTCTGGGCGGAGAGCAGGACGCGCAGCCCGGCCGACGAGAGGTAGTCGAGCTTGGCGAAGTCGAAGACGAGCGCGTCCACGCCGTCGAGCGACGCGGCGAGGACGTCTTCGAGTTCGGGGGAGGTGGTGGTGTCGAGCCGCCCTTCGAGGGCGACGGTGAGGGTGGTGCCCTCGAGCTTCTTGTCGATGTTCATCGGTGGAGGGTTGGTTCGGTGGTTGGGTGGTTAGAGGGTAGGGTGGTGGGGCGTCAGGGGAGCTCGACGCTGTAGAACTGCGTGGAGGGGTCCGGGGGAGGCAGGACCAGGGTCGCGGTACCGTCGTCGTTGAGGAAGTCGGCAACGTCGGCGGGGTCGAGGAGTTCGCCGGCGGAGACGGGGAGGGATCCGGACGCTCGCACGCGCAGGAGCGGGACGGTTTCGGCGGTGAGAGCGCCGTCCGGTTCGGCCGAGACGACGAGCTCCACGGCGCCGGGGACCAGCTCGATGCTCTCGATGCGGAGCGCCTCCACGGCGATCGCGTCGGCCACGGCCACGGTGTCCGCGCCGTCCACGGTCGCGGTGTAGCCGCGGCCGGTCGCTTCGAAGCGGTAGTCGCCGTCCGGCAGCCAGAGGTAGAGGTCGCCGTTCGCGTCGGCGTAGAGGTCCCGCGTGCCGTAGCCGTCCAGTCCGGAGAGCTCGGCCGCGGCGTCCGGCGTGCCGAGGGGGACGACGACGGCGTGCAGGACGCGTCCGGCGGCGTCGTGGGCCATGTTCGTCACCGTGCACCGGCCCTGGGTGAAGCGCTCCTTCTCCGAGTCGAAGTGGGCGAGGACGACGTTGCCGCCCGTGATGACGACGGTGACGTTGTTGTCGTAGGATTGGGAGTAGGTCAGGCCGTCGCCGATGTCGGAGGCGAAGACGTCGGCGTCCTGGCGCCCGCCGCAGGCGTAGACGGTGCCGCCGGAGATTTCGACGAGGCCGCCGGTGTAGGTCTCCGCCATCCGGAAGGATCCGCCGATGGCCGCGGAGGCGTAGCCGTATTTCGAGCCGGCGTAGGCGTAGACCCTGCCGCCGGTGATGCGGATCGGGCCGGCCTTCCCGCCTTGCCCGGCGCCGATGGCGGCGGCCTCGCCCTGGTCGTCGGTCGCGCTGCTGTGCGCCTCGACGGTTCCGCCGGCGATGGTGATGGAGCCAGACCTGAGGTTGTCGCCGTTGGGGGTGCCGATGCCCGCGCCGGAGCCGCCGCCGATGGCGACGAGC
>JAFPUX010000486.1 GCA_017413145.1 Kiritimatiellia bacterium
CCGACGTGGGCGACGTCTGTGACGCCGCCATCGTCGGCGGCGGTCCCGCCGGCCTCGCCGCCGCGGTCGCGGCGCGCAAGGCGAACCCGGACGCGCGCGTCGTCGTGCTGGAGCGCGACGCCGCCGCAGGCGGCATCCTGCGCCAGTGCATCCACAACGGCTTCGGCCTGCACCACTTCGGCGAGGAGCTCACCGGCCCCGAATACGCGGGGCGCTTCGTGGAGCAGGCCGAGGAGGCCGGCGCCGAGATCTGGACCGACACGATGGTCCTCTCCGTCACGAAGGACCGCGAGATCGTCTGCATGAACCCGCAGCGCGGCCTCGTCCGCCTCCGCGCCGGCGCGGTCGTCCTCGCGATGGGCTGCCGCGAGCGCACGCGCGGCGCGCTCTCGATCCCCGGCACGCGCCCGGCCGGCGTCTACACCGCGGGCTGCGCGCAGAGGCTCGTGAACATGGAGGGCTTCCTCCCCGGGCGCAGGGTCGTCATCCTCGGATCGGGCGACATCGGCCTCATCATGGCGCGCCGCATGACGTGGGAGGGCGCCGAGGTGAAGCTCGTCGCCGAGCTGATGCCGTATTCCTCGGGCCTCAACCGCAACATCGTGCAGTGCCTCGTCGACAACGGCATTCCGCTCAAGTTCAACCACACCGTCGTGCGCATCCTCGGCAAGGAGCGCGTCGAGGGCGTCGTCGTCGCCGAAGTGGATCCCGCCACGCGCGCACCGGTCCCCGGCACCGAGGAGACGGTCGAGTGCGACACGCTGATGCTCTCCGTCGGGCTCCTTCCCGAAAACGAGCTCACGACCGCGGCGGGCGTCGCCCTCGACCCGGTCACGGGCGGCGCCGCCGTCGACCAGACGCGCCAGACCTCGGTCCCCGGCGTCTTCGCCTGCGGCAACGTGCTGCACGTCCACGACCTCGTCGACAACGTCACGGCGGAGTCGCTGCTCGCGGGCGAAGCGGCGGCGATCTTCGCGACGGGAGAGGGGCTGTGCCCCTCCCCGAACCCCTCCCGGGCGGTCCGCGCCGCAGGCGCCGTTCGCTACGTCGTGCCGCAGCGCGTCGCGGCGGACGCCGAAGGCACGGTCGACCTCTACTTCCGCGTGGGGTCGGTGCAGAAGCCGGCGGTGTGCGAAGTGCGCTGCGGCGGGAAAGTCGTCGCCACGCGCCGCAAGCCCGTGATGACGCCGGGCGAGATGGAGAAGATCACCGTCGACGCCGCGAAGATCGCGGACGACGTCGAGGTCTTCGTTTCCTCGCCGGAAACCCCACCCCGCGCGGGCGCCGCGGCGCCCACGCAAGGCGCAGCTCCCGGCGAAACGACGATGACCTGCATCTGCTGCCCGATGGGTTGCCGCCTGACCATCGCCCCGAAGGAGGGCGGCGGCTGGACCGTTACCGGCAACGGCTGCCCGCGCGGCGCGAAGTACGCCGTGCAGGAGATGGAGGCGCCGGAGCGCGTCGTCACCTCGACCGTGCGCGTGGAAGGCGGTGCCGCGCCGCTCGTCGCGGCGAAGACCGCCGCACCCGTCCCGAAATCCTCCATTCCCGCCTGCCTCGACGCGATCCGCGCGCTCGCGGTTCCCGCGCCGGTCGCCCGCGGCGCGGTCCTCGCGCCCGACCTCGCCGGCACGGGCGTCGCCCTCGTTGCGACCTCGGAGGTTCCGTGATGGCCCGCACTCCTTCCGACGTCGAGCTGTTCCTGCTCGACATGGACGGCACGATCTACCTCGGCGACCGCCTGTTCGAGTGCACGAAGCCGTTCCTCGAGACGGTTCGCGCGCAAGGGAAGCGCTACCTCTTCCTCACGAACAATTCGTCGAAGGACCGCACGGCCTACGTGGAGAAGCTCGCGCGGCTCGGCATCGACGCCGCGCCGGACGAAGTCTTCACGTCGGGGGAGGCGACGACGCGCCTGCTGCGCGCGCGCTGCCCCGGCGCGTCCGTGGCGGTGTTCGGCATGCCGACGCTCGAGCGCGAGTTCCGCGAAGCCGGATTCCGTCTCGTCGAGCGCGAACCGGATCTCGTCGTGCTCGGCTTCGACCAGGCGTTCGACTACGCGAAGATGACGCGCCTGTGCGACCTCGTGCGCGAGGGGCGGCGCTACGTCGCCACGCACCCGGACTTCAACTGCCCGGTCGACGGCGGATTCATCCCCGACATCGGCGCCGTCATCGCCTACGTGAAGGCCTCGACCGGCCGCGAGCCGGACGAGGTCGTCGGCAAGCCGCACGCGGGGATCGTCGACGCGATCGTCGAGAAGTACGGCGTCCCGAAGGAGCGCATCTGCATGGTCGGCGACCGGCTCTACACCGACATCGCGCTCGGCGCCGAGGCCGGCATCGCCACGGCGCTCGTCCTCTCGGGCGAGACTTCCGCCGCGGACGCCGCCGCCTCGCCTTTCAAGCCCACCTGGACCTTCGACGACCTTGCCGGCCTCCGCGCGGCCCTCCTTGCCTAGCGCCGCGGGCGGTCACCAATACACGTACTCGTAGGGGTCGAAGCCGGGGTTGCGCGTGGCGTAGAGCGAGACGCCGTCGTAGGCGGGGTTGGACTTGCGCACGAGCTCGCCGGGGAGGACCTCCTTGCTCACGTTGAGGTAGAAGACCTTCGCGCCCTGGCCGCAGCCGGCCTTGACGGTGACCACGTTCTTGCCGTCGAAGGTGCCGTGCTTCGCGTCGTCCTTGTTTGCCATGCCGTAGACCGGAATGTGCTCGACGACGATCGAGCCCTCGTCCTTCGCGCCGCCGTAGGTCTTGCAGACCTCCCTGCCGTTCACCCACACCTTGCCGCGCCAGTCCACGCCGAAGCGCAGCGTGATCTCGCCGTCGGTCTCGCGCGGCAGGTAGCCCACGCAGTAGCACGTGCAGAAGCTCTGCTCGGCGATGAGCGCGTGCGCCTTCGAATACTCGACGAGGCCGTCGGGGTTCGACTTCGCGACCGGGCGCCAGTCGATGAAGTCGAAGTCCTTCGGCTGCGAGGAGAAGTCGAGGTGCAGCGGACGGAACCGCGGGTTGGGCTGCACGTCGCCGCGGATCGCCATCTCCTCCGCGGTCGCGCCGCTGTCGCCCTTCTTGTCGGGATCGACGGGGAACGGGCCGGGCTTGCCGTCCACGGTTCCGTCGACCATGTAGTTGCTGTCGTCCTTCGGGCTCGGCCACGGGCCCAGCACGTTGTATTGCGCGATGGGCTCGAACGCGACGGCGGGCTTGGTGTAGAGCGCGCGGCCGAGCGTCGCGCGCCCGGCGCCGACGCCCCACCGCCCGAGCATCAGCGCGAGGCGTCGCATTGCGTTGTCCTCGCTCTGCGAGGCATTGCGCAGCAGCAGGTCCTTCTCGCCCTGCGGGACGCGTCCCCAGCCGCCGTGCTTGATGTCGGCGGTCTTCTCGCCGTAGCGGTCGCACGCCTGGAACGGATCGGCGGAATCGAAGAGGATGCTCTTGGTCGGCGAGAGCGCGAACTCGCCGCCCTCGGAAACGGTCCAGCCGCGCGCAGGACCGAGGCGCAGCATCGAGACTTCGTCGCGCCAACGCAGCAGCGACGGTCCGACGTCCGCGAAGAGCCCGCCGAAGGCGAACACGGACGGCACCGGCGAGCGGAAGAACGGCTCCGGCTGCGCGTCCGCGTCGGCAAGGCCGGCTTCCTTGGCGAGGCGGTCGTTCGCAACGACGAGGACCTTGGAGTATCGCCCGAGCGAGGCGTCGAGCTGCGGCTTCGTGAGTGCCGAGTCCTTGCCGACGATCAGGACGCCGTAATCGATGCGATCGCCCGCGTAGGGATTCGCGTCGAGGCCGAGCGCGTCGGCGAGGCGCTTCGCGTGCGCGCCGTCGAAGAACACGGGGGCGTTTCCGCCGATGGGCGGCTTGTCCGCGAAGAACTTCTCGAACGTCGCCGCGGCGACGGCGGTCGCGGCGGGGCAGCCGTCCGCGCCGACGCGCCCTTCGAAGTCGAGCGTGCAGAACGTGACCGCTCCGAGCCCATGCGTCGCCTGGAGGAGCGGGCTGTAGGAGAGGTCGAACTCGCCGCGCACGAGCGGACGGAACCCGCCGCGCCCGGGGATGAGGAGCGGTGTCGAGGAGACCGCGTGGCGGTGCGTCCAGCGCGGGCCGCGGCGCGTGTCGTGCTTCATCACGTTGCCGAACGGCGCATCCGCCATCGGCGCGCCGCGCCAGTGCGCGAGGTCGGCGTCGTCCACGCCGTGGAGCGAGACGTTGCGCATCTGCCGCGCCATCGAGTCCTCGACCGTGAAGCCCATCGCCTGCCAAACGGCCGCGTCCTGCGGCGCGACGAACACGCGCAGCCCCGCCTCGACGCGCGGCAGCGCCGCCTCGAGGCCGTCCGCGTGCGAGAGCGCGCGGCGGCCGACGACGAGCGCCTGCACGGACTTGTCCTCGATCGCGGCGGCGAGCGAGTCGACGCGCGCGAACGGGATCTGCAGCGCCTCCAGCACGGCGGCGGTGTCGCCCTCCGGATCGTAGAGCGCGACCTTGAGTCCGGTGCGGACGCTCGGCGTCTCCGCCGGGAAGACCTCGACGTCGAACGAGTCGGCGCGCACGGAGTCGTCGATGCCGGGCGCGTCGAACGCGACCGTCAGGGTGTAGAGCGTGCGCGCGCGCACGGACGGCGCCGCGACCGAGACGGGCTTGAAGACGATGTCGCCCTGCTCGAGCTCGACCTTCTCGGAGCCCGAGGCGACGACCTTCGTGCTCTCCGCCTCGAGAAGCTCCCACTTCGCGGTGGCGGTCTTGCGGCCGAGGCCGTCCCACACGAAGACGAGCTGCTTTTCGATCGTCTCGCCCGCGCGGTAGGCGTGCGTGCGGTCGACGAAGTCCGGCGCGCCGCCGAGGAAGCACACGAGGTCGCCGTTCGCGAGGCGCTGGCGCTCGGCGAGGCGGTCGCCGTCCTGCCACTTCCACGAGATGAGGTACATCAGGCCGCCGTTGAGGCCGAAGGCGCGCCACGCGCGGTTCGTGCGGCGCACGAGCATCCGCGAGTATTCCTCGCCGAGCTCGTTGAACGCGTAGAGGTCCTTCTTGTCGACCCAGCCGCCGTGCGTGCTGCGCAGGCAGCTCTTCGCGAACTCCTTCGAGTGGCGGAGCATGTCCTCGCTCTCGGCCGCATAGGCCGCGTCGCCGTAGTA
>JAFPUX010000487.1 GCA_017413145.1 Kiritimatiellia bacterium
GCGCGTGATGCTCAAGCGCCTCGCCGTCTACACCGCCGCGGGCTACGTCCTCATCGCCGTCGTCGACCGCATCTTCCAGGGGAAGAACTTCACCAAGGAGATGATGATGACGAAGGACGAGGTGAAGCGCGAGTACAAGGAAATGGAAGGCTCGCAGGAGGTCAAGCAGGCGCAGCGCGAATTCCGCAACGAGCTCCTCAACGGCCCGGAGCCGGCCAAGGCGACCAAGGACGCGAGCGTCGTCGTCACCAACCCGACGCACCTCGCGGTCGGCATCCGCTTCGTCCCCGAGGAGTACCCGCTCCCGCGCATCGTCGTGTCGGGGGCGGACGCCGTCGCGAAGATCATCCGCGAAACCGCCATGGCCGAAGGCATCCCGATCATGGAGAACGTCCCCCTCGCCCGCGCGCTCTACGCCGAGGGCAAGGTCGGCGACTTCATCCCCGAATCGCTCATCGAACCCGTCGCCGAAGTCCTGCAGTTCGTGAAGCGCCTGAACGACGCCCGCCGCGAGGAAGAAGAGCTCGATTCCGTGAATCTGTAGGCCCGGTCGTCGCCGCCCGCCCCACAGGCCTGCCTGCGGGACGGGCGAGCGAGGGACGAAATTTTTTTGTAACATTCCGCCGCGGTTTCGTGTATAATGGGCGACACGCGAACGCAAACGTGTCCCCGCGCCGTCCGTTTCGGCCCGGGAACCCGGAGGCCCCGACCTCCGAACGCGAACCGGCAAAACGACCATGGACATCTCCTTCAACGCCAACCGGACCTCGGTCCAGAACCCCGCCACGATCCCGCCTCCGGCGGCGAAAGCCGCGGACAAGGGCGCGCAGCGCCCCGCGCTCGTCGTCTCGGACGTCCGCACCGACGCCGCCTCGGCCGTTTCCGAATCGGAACTGCGCCGCGACGACGCGCTCGGCAAGCTCTTCACCGCCGCCTTCAACCTCCCGGCGCCCCCGATGCCGGCCTTCTCCGGATGACGATCGAAGAACACTACAAGGCCATCGCCCCGAAGCTGACGAACTGGTTGGTCGCGACCGGTTCGTCGTACGACGACGCCTGCGACCTCGTGCAGCGCGCGTTTCTCAAGATCTGGGAGATACGCGACGACCTGCGCGACAACGATTCCGCCGTCGCGGGGCTCGTCTACACCATCGCGAAGAACCTCCGCAAGAACGTCTGGCGCGACGACGCGAAGATCGCGTTCGTGGAGGAAATCCACGAGGACGCCGCGGGCGCGACACAGCCCGCGCCCTCCCCCTCCGACGCGGCCTACCTGCGCGGCCGCATCCAGAAGGCGCTCGAACAGCTCCCGCCGCTGCTGCGCGAAGCCTACACGCTCTTCCAGATCGGCGAGCTTTCCATCCGCGAAATCGCCCACGAAACCGGCGCCACGGAAAACCTCGTCAAGGTCCGCATCCACCGCGCCAAGCAGAAGCTGCAGGTCCTGCTCGCCGATCTCCGCCCCGAGTAGGCGCCCCCACGGGCATCGCGATCGACGCGTCCCGGAAACGATTTCGGGATTGAACCGGACGGGGGGATCGTGTATGCTTTTACGGCACGGAATCCTTTCGGGAGCCCGATTCCGGACCATCCACGACCCCTCGGGAACAACAAACGATGAAAACAATCAAACATCCTTCTTCCATCGTCGCTTCGGCGGCGCTCGCGCTCGCCGTCGCGCAAACCGCGACCGCGACGGACGGCCGCTACCGCGAATACGTCATCGGCGAACGGGCCGCCGGCATGGGCGGCGCCGCCCTCGCGTCCGCGACCGACGTCGACGCCATCTTCTACAACCCGGCCGGACTCGCCAAGTCGAAAGGCGACAGCATCTCGCTCTCCGCCAACCTCTACGGCTGGGAGCGCTTCAAGACCGAGGGCGGCCTGGACTGGGGCGAGGACGCGAAGAGCTCCTCGTTCGTCTCGATCCCCGCCGCGATGGGCGGCGTGAAGCGCTTCTCGGACGAGTGGGTGGGCGGTCTCGGCGTCTTCACCCCGAAGCTGGAGAAGCGCCACCTCGTCTCCGCCTCCCCCGACCGCACCGGCTCCAGCCACCTCGACTACAACGACCAGACCGTCTGGATCGGCCCCGCCGCCGCCTGGGCGCCCGCGGACTCCCGCTTCTCGTTCGGCGCCGGCGTCTTCGCCGTCTACCGCGACTACAGCGTCTCGGAAAGTTCGTACCGGAAATACGACCACAACCAGAACGGGGCGATGGACCTCCAGATGCTCGGGCTTCTCGCCACGGTCGGCGCGCAGGTCGACCTCGGCGACGGCTGGAGCGCCGGTGCGTCGGTGCAAACGCCAACCCTCCGGCTCTGGGACGACGGCAAGCTGAGCATCAACGGTTCGTTCGCCGGCATCGACGGCCTCGACCTGGGCCTCTACACAACGGACGTCCGCGCCGAGAACTACATCCCCCTGCAGCTCGCCGCGGGCGTCGCCAAGGCGGGCGAGAACTGGAGCGTCGCGCTCGACGCGATCTGGCATCCCTCCGCGAACTACGACCTGGCCCGCTGGACCATCGAGGGCGAGCGCGCCGACCAGAGGATCCACCTGCATTCCGTGTTCGACGTGAGCCTCGGCGGCGAATACGTCGTCGCGGACCGCTACCCGATCCGCGCCGGCTTCTACACCGCGATGTCCGCGGTCCGCGTCCCCGACGACCCGGAGGCCACCGACTTCACCTCGTCCGACGTGGACATGTACGGCGTCACCTTCAGCGTCGGCCGCCGCAGCGAGAAGATGAGCGTCAACATCGGCGTCGACGTCGCCTTCGGCAACGGCGAAGACCTGAACTACGACGACCAAGGCGACAAGGGCCGCGTCGACAGCGACCGCGCCGTGATCCTCGCCACGGTCAGCACGACCTACTACTTCTAGCCCTCCGTCCGCCCGGCCGCCACCCCGGCCGGGCGGCGACGGTCTTCACGGGAATGCCGCTCCGCGACACGTCGCGGGCGGCATTCGTCGTTTGCCGGGGTTCCGGTCGTCCGGCCGTTTCCGTGCACCGGACGTGCGGCGTCGAAGCGGAGCCGCCCGCCCGCGCCCCGCCACGGAGACGCGAAAAAAGTGTATCTTTTTTCCGCGGTTTCGTGTATGATAGAGAACACTTCGAGTTTTTCCGTCCGATGAAGCACGCTTTCCGCTCCACCGCCCCCTACGCGTGCGCGCTCGTCGCGCTCGCGGTTTTCGCTTTCCCGCCCGCCGCGCGCGCGGGCTTCACGTCGTCCGGCACGCTGGGTTCCTCCGACGTCGGCAAGACCCTCGCGAACGGGACGGTCTACGTCGTCCGGCAGGACGCGACGATCGAGCGCACGACGCCCTACACCGCGCTCTACGTCGAGAACGGCGCGACGACCGTGATCTACATCCCCAAGGGCGTCACGCTCACGGTCAAGGGCGGCAACGCCTCCGGCACGGAGGGCGCTGGCGCCGGCATCCGGGTGGATCCGGACTCGACCCTGGTGGTCACGGGCGGCGGCCGGCTGAACGTGACGGGCGGCAACGCGGCGAATGGCGGCAACGCGGCGAATGGCGGCAACGGCGGCAGCTGGCGGACGAACGGCGAATGGAACGGCAGCGCCGACGCCGGCTCGACCAACATGGACAGCACCGGCGGCGGCCACGGCGGGGCGGGCGGCGGCGGCGCGGCGGCGGCGGCGGCTCGATCC
>JAFPUX010000061.1 GCA_017413145.1 Kiritimatiellia bacterium
CGCGGCTTCGGCGGCGCGGACGAAATACGCTTCGGCGGTCTCCCAGACCGCCTCCGCGACCTCGGGTTCGAGCCCGGGCAGGGGGGCGCCTTCGGCGTCCTCGCGCGGTTCGGACATCGCCGCGGCGAAGTCCGCCGGGGTGAGGGCCATGATGCCGTCCGGCGTGAGGAAGCCGCGGCCGGCGACGACCCGAGCCGTGGCGTCGTCAAGCGAAAGGGTCGTGCGGAGTTCCGCGATCCGCTCTTCAAGCATGACGAGGAACCGTTCCTTCTTGGCGACCTTCTCCTCCGCGGTGTTGCCGTTGACGTCGAGTTCCCGCAGCGAGATCGACCAGCGCTCGTGCGCCGTGCTGACGAGCTCCGCCGCGAGCCGGGTGTTGACGCCGTTCTTGCCGATCGCCGGCGTGAGGCCGCCGTTTTCGACGTAGGCGGTGATGGAGTGGGAGGCGGCGTCGACGGCGACCTTCTTCACGGACGCCGGCGCGAGGGCCGCGATCGCGAACTTGCCGATGTCGGGCTCCCACTCGATGATGTCGATCTTCTCGCCGTTGAGCTCTTGGATGATGGGCCGGATGCGGCTACCGCGCACGCCGACGCACGCGCCGACGGGATCCACCTTGGGATCGCGCGAACGGACCGACATCTTCGTGCGGACGCCGGGCTGGCGGGCGATCGAAACGATCTCGATCACGCCGTCGTTGATCTCCGTGGACTGCTCGGCGAAGAGCGCGCGCACGAACGTCTCGTCGGTGCGCGAAAGCTTCACGATCGGGTTGTTCGCCGGCTCGTCGATCATCTTCACGCGGCGGCGGTTCACGTAGCGCTCGGTGCCGTCGCCCGGCTCGTCGTCCTCCATCCGGCGCTGGTCCTGCTCCATGCCGACGTGGCGGATCACGGCGCGGAACTCGTCGTCCATCTGCAGGCGGTCCGTCTTCATGCGGTCGCGGCCCTTGAGGATCGCTTCGCCACCGGTGTTGAGGATCGTGCAGAGCACGTCCTTGTGCGAAGTGCGCGTGACGCGGGCCCGGACGATCTGCCCGACGCTCGCGGCGTAGCGCTTCTGCAGGATGTCGCGCTCGGAATCGTGCATCCCCTGCGTGAGGGCCTGCTTGGCCGCGAGCGCCGCGATGCGGCCGAGGATGCGCGGGTCGAAGGGCGTTTCGACCGTGTCGCCGATCCGGGCGTCCGGATTCACGCGGCGCGCTTCGGCGAGCGGGATGTAGGCCGTGCCCTTCACCGTGTCGTCCACGACGCGGCGCTGCCAGGCCTTGATTTCGAGCGTCGAAGGATCGACTTCGACGCGCACGTCTCCCGAGGTGTTGAGGCTCTTGCGCGCCGCGGACTGGATCGCGTTCGCGATGATGCCGAGCAGCGCCTCGCGGCCGATGCCGCGCTCGCGCTGGAGGGTCTTGAGGATGGGATCGAGGTCGATGGCCATGGCGAATGTCTTTCTGTAGTGAGGTGGCCGGATGGCAAAAAACGCCGCACGGGGGCGGCAAGCCGCCTCCGCAACGGAAACGGCCCGGCAGTCTACGGCAAACCGGGCCGCGCGTCAACCCCGGTTTGACACGCGCGCGGGCGTCTGGCAGAATTCCCCCGCAACCGCCCGAACCCCCCATGCCCATGAAACTCGATCCCACCCAGCTTTCCGACTGGCAAATCGCCGAAGCCGCGGAAACGGAACTGCGTCCCGTCGGCGAAGTCGCTTCCTCGCTCGGCATCCTCCCCGAAGAGCTTTCCCCCTACGGCCGCTGCTACGGCAAGGTCGACGCGCAGAGCGTCATCGGCCGCCTCGGCGCCGGCGCGCCCCGCGCGAAGTACGTCGACGTGACGGCCATGACCCCGACGCCGCTCGGCGAGGGCAAGACGACGACGACGATGGGCCTCGTCGAGGGCCTCGGCGCCCTCGGCCGCCGCCCCGTCGCCGCGATCCGCCAGCCTTCCGGCGGCCCGACGTTCAACATCAAGGGCTCCGCCGCCGGCGGCGGCCTCGCCCAGTGCCTCCCGCTCGCGCCGCTCTCGCTCGGCCTCACGGGCGACATCGACGCGATCACCAACGCGAACAACCTCTGCATGACCGCCCTCACCGCGCGCATGCAGCACGAGCGCAACTACGACGACGAGAAGCTCGCCAAGCGCAACTTGAAGCGCCTCGACATCGACCCCGCGCGCATCAACATGCGCTGGGCGATCGACTTCTGCGCGCAGGCCCTCCGCAACATCGAGATCGGCCGCGGCGGAAAGATGGACGGCTACCAGATGGACAGCGGCTTCTACATCACCGTCGCGTCCGAGGTCATGGCCATCCTCGCCGTCTCGCGCGACCTCGCGGACCTGCGCGAGCGCATGGGCCGCATCGTCGTGGCGTGGTCGCGCTCCGGCACGCCCGTCACCGCGCACGACCTCGAGGTCGACGGCGCGATGACCGCGTGGATGGTCCGCGCCGTGAACCCGACGCTCATGCAGACGCTCGAGGGCCAGCCGGTCTTCGTCCACGCCGGCCCGTTCGCCAACATCGCGATCGGACAGAGCTCGGTGATCGCCGACCGCCTCGCGAGCCGCCTCGGCGAAATCCTCGTCACGGAGAGCGGGTTCGCCTCCGACATCGGCTTCGAGAAATTCTGGAACATCAAGTGCCGCGCCACCGGCATGAAGCCCGACGCCGCGGTCGTCGTCGCCACCGTGCGCTCCCTCAAGCTCCACGGCGGCGGCCCCGAGGTGAAGCCCGGCGCGAAGCTGAGCGACGCCTACACCCGCGAGAACCTCGCGCTCGTCGAGGCCGGCTGCGACAACCTCCGCGCCCACATCGGCATCGTGAAGAAGGCCGGCGTCACGCCCGTCGTCTGTCTCAACGCCTTCTACACCGACACCAAGGCCGAGTGGGACCTCGTGAAGCGCGTCGCCGAGGAGGAGGGCGCGCTCTTCGCCGTCTCCAAGCACTGGGAGAAGGGCGGCGAAGGCGCCCGCGAGCTCGCGGAGGCGGTCGTCGCCGCCACGGAGAAGCCGTCCGAGTTCAAGTTCCTCTACTCGCTCGACGAGCCGCTCGAGTCCCGCATCGAGAAGGTCGCCAGGGACGTCTACGGCGCCGACGGCGTCGACTACGAGCCCGCCGCGCTCGAGAAGCTCCGCGTCATCGAGGCGAACCCGACGATGTCGAACCTCCCGGTCTGCATGGCGAAGACGCAGTACTCGCTCTCGCACGACCCGACGAAGGTCGGCCGCCCGCGCGGTTGGCGCCTGCCGGTGCGCGACGTGCTGACCTACTGCGGCGCGGGCTTCATCGTCCCGGTCGCGGGCGGCATCAAGCTCATGCCCGGCACCGGCTCCGACCCGGCCTTCCGCCGCATCGACGTCGACACCGCGACCGGCAAGGTCAAGGGACTGTACTAGCTTGTCGCAAGTCCGGCGCATGCGGCGGGCGGCTGTGTCCGCGCATGCGCCGGGCGACTCAAACACGGAGCCCACACGGAGCGGCCGGAGCGGCCGAACGTACGCTTCACGTCTCCATCGGCGCATTCGCCGACTCGTGGTTCGGTTGTTTTTGGGATTGCCCGTTCGCCACGATCGCATGCGCCGCGGGGTGCGGGGCGGCAGCCCCGCCCAAACAAACACGACTTCGAACCGGCCCGAACGCCGAGAACGGCGCGAAGCGATGAAGTCGGATTCTCCCGCCGCTCCGTGTGGCTCCGTGTTAAAAACTCCGCCGCATGAGATTGCGGGACTGGGCGATCCGAGGAACAAATCCGGCCGGAAGCGGAGATCTCCACAACCCGACGCACCTCTTTCCTTTTCTTTCTTCGCATGGTAGAATCACCGGCATGAAGCGCATCCTTCTCGCCTTTCTCTCCGTCCTCTGCGCCGCGTCCGTCCTTTTCGCGGGCGGTTGCGAACACAATGACGGGGACGACTCGCTCGACCTCACGATCCGCGCCGATCCGGAGGACGTCCGCGAAGGCGAGGCCTGCTTCCTCTTCGCCTACCTGGAGGACCGCGATCTCGACGAGAACGCCCGCGACCGGGATTTCACCTGGTCGCTCGAAGATTCCTCCATCGGGTATCTGTCCCGCACGCAGGGCAGCCGCGTCGTCTACCATCCGACGAAATTCCCCGCCGCCGGGGAGAAGGCGTACGTCCAGACCGTGTTCTGCAAGTTCGACGGCGACTTCTTCTCCAACGGCGCCGTCTTCAACCACCACACGCGGCGGAAGATCCGCCACCTCGCGGCCCCGGCCCCGTGACGCCCCCGCGCGAACGCCGGACCACCCGAACCCGCCAGCCGAAAGAACATGCCGTGAACCCCGTCGCCATTCTGCTCTCCTTCGCCCTCGCCTCCGCGGTGCACGCGGAGGCGCCCGTCCCCGTTCCCGTTCCGATTCCCGCGGCCGTTGTCGAAACTCACGCGGAGTCCGCGGAGTTCGCAAAGCCCGTCGCACCGGGTGGGGCGAGCTCTCCGAGCGAGCCGGCTCCCTCCTTGAGGGGGCTCCCGACGAAGGCGGGTGGGGGTTCCATTTGTGCCAATGGTTCCATTTGTGGCAATGGTGGCAATGGTGAACAATCCCCCACTCGTCACTCGTCACTCGTCACTCGTCACTCGCAAGCGACCGTGACGCTCTCCGACGGCAGCGTCCTCAAAGGCTCCCTCCCCGCCGACGCGACGATCAAACTCGACACCCTCCTCGGCCCTGTCCGCATCCCCCTGAGCCAAGTCTCCTCGCTCGCGATTGCGACCGAGGAGACCCACTCGTCACTCGTCACTCGTCACTCGTCACTCCTCTACCACTGCACCTTCGACAGTGCCGCCGCGATCGAAAAGCCTCTCGCGGGTCCGTCCGGCACCTTCCTCGGCGGCTCGTTCGTCCCCGGCAAAAAGGGCAACGCGCTGCGCGTGGAAAAGGACGCGGCCGCGTTCGAGGCGGCCCTCCCGAAGGGCTTCCTCGGACCGGAGGGCTGCATCGAGTTCTGGGCGAAGATCGAGAGCGACGACCCGCGCTACGTCGACGGCGGCGACCCGCTCTTCTTCTCCCTCTTCGACGAACGCGGCGCCGTGACGCTCCTGCAGTTCGCCGCCAACAACGGCTTCGCCCGCGGCGGCCTCGGCGGGGCGATCGCGAGCTGGCCCTTCGGGACCGTCGCGCACTGGTCGGGCGTGATGCCCTACGAGGACGTCCTCGGCCCGGACTGGGCCGGCTGGCACCACTACGCGATGTCGTGGAAGGCAAAGGGCTTCGGCGACGGCTCGTTCGTCAAGGTCTTCGTCGACGGCAAGCCGCAGCCCGTCCTCGGCGGCGTGGACGACGACAAGGTCCCCGCCCGCCTCGCCGACCTCCCGAACCACGATTTCCTCCTCGGCTTCCCCTGGGGCCGCACCCGCGTCGACAACCGCAACAACCGCCGCCCCTTCCTGATCGATGAGTTCAGGATCTGGAACGAGGCGAAGACCGATTTCGACGCGAACTGATCCGCCGATGTCCGACTCCCTCGTCCTTTCCGTCGTCATCCCGACCTTCAACCGCGCGCCGATGGTGAAGCGGTGCGTGGCGTCCGTCCTGGCGAGCGAAGGCGTCGACCTCGAATGCATCGTCGTGGACGACCATTCGCCCGACGACACGGGCGAGGTCCTGCGCGAAGCGTTCGGCGCAGACCCGCGCTTCCGGTATTTGCGGCAGGAACGCAATTCCTTCCAGGCCGCCGCCCGGAACGCGGGCGCCCGGATCGCCACGGGAGGCTTTCTCCTCTTTCTCGACGACGACAACACCATCGCCCCGGACATGTGCGCCCGGCTCGTCGACGCGCTCCGGAACCATCCGGAACTCGGCCTGGCCGCCCCGCTGTCCGTCCATGTCCTCCCGGACGGCCGCCGGGAGATCTGGACGCTCGGCTCCGACTTCAACCGCCGGACGTCGCAACCCAAGGACCGCGCGCCGCGAAGCCGGGAAACGGATCTTCCGGCGGACGAGCCCCTGTTCTCCACGACCTACAGCCCGAACGCGTTCTGCGTGCCCCGCGCGGTCTACGACGAAGTTGGCGGCTTCGACGAATCGTTCGTCCAGATCTTCGAAGAATCCGATTTCGGCTGGCGCGTTCTCGCCACCGGCCGCACGGCCGCGATCGTCTCGGGCGCTCGCACGGACCACCATGGATTCCTCGAACCGGGATGCGTTCCCGCCTTGCGGGCGCTCGGCATCGAAAAGCCCTACCGCACCCGATGCTTCGCCCGCAACCGCATCTGGTTCGTGCGCCGCCATTTTCCGCTGTCCGGAAAACTTTCGGTCATTCTCCTTTTCGCGCCGTTGTCCGTCCTCTGGTACGGCGCCGTCGCCCTCCGCAACGGTCGCCCCGGCATCGCCTGGGCCTACCTCAGCGGCACGCTGCGCGGCGTCTTCTCCCGCCTGCCCGCGCCGCCGTCGCCGATCGTCCGAAGCATCACGGCGAAGCCATCCGATTGCACCATCGTCGTGGCGGGGTGCGACAAGTACGCGGACCTGCTCGCGCCGTTCTCGGTGTTGTGGCGGCAGTTCTGGCCGGACTGCCCCTACCGCATCGTCCTCGTCACCGAGACCGCGCCCGCGGAGGAAGGCCTCTGCTTCGACGAGGTCTTCGCGATGGGCGACGGGCACTCGTGGGGCTGGCGCCTCTCCCGCGCGCTTTCCCGTCTTGCTACGCCTCGCGTCATCCTGCTCTGCGACGACTACTTCCTCTGCGGCCGCGTCGATACGGGGAGGATTGCCGCGCGCGTCCGGCAATCGCTGGAAGCGGACGCGCTGAACCTCCGCCTCGTCCCCAACCCCGCCACGGCCGAACCCTGGCCCTCGGACTCCACGCTCGGCCGGTACCGCAAGAACACCGCCTACTGCGTTTCCACCCTGGCCGGAATCTGGGACCGGGAGTTCCTCGCCGACCTCTCCGGGAAGACCGAGAGCATCTGGGAGTTCGAGCGGCAGGGGTCCTATTCATTTCCGGGCGACGAGGGCCGACCGCTCCTCTGCACGCGAGAACAGGAGTTCCCCTTCGTCGACGCCGTCCACAAGGGCCACTGGGAGAAGTTCGGCGTCCGCCTCTGCAGGGAGCGGAACGTCCCGATCGACCTTTCGGCCCGCACGCTCCCTCCTCTTTCGCGCCGGCTCGTCGAATGGGCCAAGGGCGTCGTATTCCGCATGAACCCCGGCCTCATCGTCCGCGTCCAGAACAGACTCGGCCTCGGCTGGAAGGAGAGGAAAAGAACAGGGGCATCGACGGACCATCCCGAGGCCCCCGTTGGGAACAATCATGGGCGCTGAATCCGTGCGCGGATTTTGTGCAGCAGCTCAAGAAGTCCAAACGGCAAGAGTCTTCGGATCTGGTACTTGAGATGCCCTAGAAACGAATAGTATCGGCGGCGCCACCTCGTTTTTGAGAAATACGCCGGATCTGTTCGGAAGAAAAATCGTTCGAATTTCTTTTGATTCCCAAGTAGGTATTCCGGGAATCTTGCGTCCACGGGAACGGCAAAGAAGTGGATGTCGTACAGCGGGCTCTTTCCGTTCAGAATGGCCTGCTCAAGCCGTTTGGGGTCGTGTTTCTCGGCGGTGTTAAACTCAGAATGGGAGAATGACGTCATTTTGGCAATGACGGCCTCGCCGCCGCCAAGGCTGGAGAAATGCCAGCCTCCATGCGGAATCGTCTTCGCCCGAAAAGACGGAGACCATCGAATTATGGTTGGCGTCGTTCCCTCGTTGATGGACGGAGGAATGACATGGCTGTATACGATGCGTTTTCCGTCCAGGCCGTGTTGCAAGAAATCAAAAGAAACCAATTTGGCGGCCTTCCAGTGAGGATCCGTCACGTTCAGACAGTTGAGGTAGTACGCATAATAGTCCATATCGAACTGGAAGGGACCGTTTTTCTTCGCAAATTCCCGAACCAGTTCGGGACGGGGAATTTCGTCCAGGTCATTCAAAAGAATCCTGTCATCCGGCTTCGCGTCGATCAGGCCTCTCAAAATGGCGTTCCGCTGATGGCTCTCGTTGATCCAGGCTGACTCAAATGAGGGAAAATCATCCACGACGACGTGGATAATTCTGTCGGAGAAGGCCGAGAAGCGCTTCCTGTTTTCCTGGAAGTACAGCGGTTTCTCTCGCCCCGTAAACGTCCGCGTTGCCTCCACGAGAACGAATTTGTCGACAACGGATGACAACACGTTCAACCGGATTTCAAGCAAATCAAGCTCGTTAAAGAAAAGGAACGTATCGTAGATCATGGCCGCGTATTCTAGCAGAAGCGGCCATTGTTGCAACTGGGATTGCGACTATGCGCCGCTGATCCTGCGCCTCGCCGACGATCCGGCGCTCTGCCGCCGCCTCGCCGCAAACGCCGCCCGCGACATCCCGGTCTACTCCTGGGCCGAGATCGCGGAGCAGTTCGAGCGGTTCTTCGAGTCGCTGTAGCCCCGACCGCGCATCTGAGACCGCGATTGCTTCGCAACGCGATCTTGGCGAAAACGCTTCCCGCACCGCACGCCGCTCCGCGGCTGTGCGGAGAAGCGTTTCCGCCGAATCGGCCAGGCGAAGACCGGTTCCGCCCGGCCGCGAAGCGGCCATTGCGGGGCGGACCGGGCTTCGCCCCGAATGGCGTCGCGAAGCGATTGCGTTCTATTGCCGCGACAAGGGCGGGAGCGTTTCAAAGTATCCGCGCCAGGACCCCGCC
>JAFPUX010000488.1 GCA_017413145.1 Kiritimatiellia bacterium
CGCCGCCGCGCGGGTAGCGGATCGCGGACGGACCGGGGAGCGCGAGCGCGAAGCGCAGCATCGCGGCGAGCTCCGCGGGCGTGCGCGGCGCAAGGAGCGTCACGCCCGGGACCGGGCGCAGCAGCGCGACGTCGAAGAGGCCGTGGTGCGTCGCGCCGTCGCCGGGAACGGCGCCCGCGCGGTCGAGCGCGAGGACGACGGGCAGGTCCTGAAGCGCGGCGTCGTGGACCATCGCGTCCACGGAGCGCTGGAAGAACGTCGCGTAGACGGCGGCGACGGGACGCAGCCCGCCGGCGGCGAGGCCCGCGGCGAACGTGAGCTGGTGTTCCTCGCAGATGCCGACGTCGCGGAAGCGCTTCGGATACGTCTGCGCGAAACGGGAGAGACCCGTGCCGGCGGCCATGCCGGCGACGACGGCGAAGACGCGCGGGTCCTTCGCGGCGATCTTCTCGAGCTCCTCGCCGAGGACGGCGGACCACGCGACCCCGGCGGGCGTCTTGAGCGGACGTCCCGTGGCGGGGTCGAAGGGCGCCGGGCCGTGCCACGCCTCGGGATCGCGTTCGGCGGGCGCGTAGCCGCGGCCCTTCTGCGTGGAGACGTGCAGGACGACGGGAACGGGCGAATCCTTCAGCGCGCGGAACGCGCCTTCGAGCGCCGCGAGGTCGTGGCCGTCCACGGGGCCGACGTAGCGCAGGCCGAGCTGCTCGAAGATCGAATTGCTGCGGCCCGTGAATAGCGACTTGAGGCGGCTCTCGAAAGCGTGGTAGTGCTCGCGCAGCCAACCCATGCGGAGGCGGCGCACGCCGTAGTCCTCGATCGCGGCCTTCCAGCGGTTGTAGCGCGGCGAGGCGAGCATGCGGCCGAACGCGCGGGAGAGCGCGCCGGTCGGGCGGCCGATCGACATCTCGTTGTCGTTGAGGACGAGCAGCAGGCGCTGCGTCGTCTCGCGCACGTTGTTGAGCGCCTCGAGCGAGACGCCGTTCGCGATCGACGCGTCGCCGACGACGGCGACGACGGCGCCCGCGCCGCCGAGGCGGTCGCGCGCGGCGGCGAGGCCGAGCGCCGCGGAGAGCGCGTTGCCGGCGTGGCCGGAGCCGAATGCGTCGCACGGCGACTCGCTCCGCTTCTGGAAGCCCGCGAGGCCGCCCGTCTTCCGCAGCGTGCGGAAGCGGTCCGCGCGGCCGGTGACGAGCTTCCAGGCGTAGCTCTGGTGCGAAACGTCGAACAGGACCGAGTCGGCCGGCGGGTCGAAGACGCGCAGCAGCGCGATCGTGAGCTCGACCACGCCGAGGTTGCTCGCGAGGTGGCCGCCGTTCGCGCCGACGGTTTCGACGATTTCCGCGCGGATCTCCGCGGCGAGCGCCGGCAGTTTGTCCGCCGGGAGAGCCTTCACGTCCGCGGGACCGCGGATGCCGGACAGGAGCGGGCCCATGCCTAGCCGAAGAACTCGTGGTACAGGGCCGTGGTGGCGGGCTGCAGGTCGGCCTCGCGGATCCCGAACATGATGGAGATCTCCGAGGCGCCCTGGTTTATGATCTGCAGGTTGACCCCCGCCTTCGAGAGCGTCGAGACGACGCGCAGGCACGTGCCGACCGTCATCTTCATGCCTTCGCCCACGACGGAGAGGAACGCGAGCCCGGGCACGTACTCGAGCTTGTCGGGGGCCAGCTCTTCGCGGATCGCGGCGAAGACGCGCTCCTTCACGTCCTCGTGCTCGAAGAACGAGTCGCGGAAGACGACCGTGACCGAGTCGACGCCCGCCGGGATCATCTCGACCGAGACGCCCTCCCGCGCGAGGATCGCGAGCAGCCGCGCGAGGAAGCCGATCTCGCGGTTCATGAGCCACTTCTCGACGAACAGCGCGCCGAAGCCCTTGCTCGACGCGATGCCGTTCACGCGGCCGGGGACGGTCTTGCGCGAAGGCAGCACCATCGTGCCGGGCTCGTCGGGGCGGTTCGTGTTGCGGATGTTGATCGGGATCGCCGCCTGGATCGCGGGCATCACCGCCTCGTCGTGGAACACGCCGAAGCCCGCGTAGGAGAGTTCGCGCATTTCCGCGTAGGTCATCTCCGCGATGCCGGCGCCGCCGGCCGCCTCGGGCACGAGCCTCGGGTCGATCGGGTAGACGGCGTCCACGTCCGTGAAGTTCTCGTAGACCGCCGCGCCGGCGGCCGCCGCGAGGATCGCGCCGGTGATGTCCGAGCCGCCGCGCGAGAAAGTCGCGATCCGGCCGTCCGCCGTGTAGCCGAAGAAGCCGGGGAAGATCACGACCGCGTCCGCGTGCGCCGCGAGCGAGGCGCGAAGCTTCGCGTAGGAGTCCGGCAGCAGCTGCGCGGCGCCGAACTCGTCCGAGAGGACCATGCCGGCGTCCTTCGGGTCGAGGTAGACGGCCTCCAGCCCGCGCGCGGCGAACGCGGCGGCGCAGAAGCGCGCGGAGAATTCCTCGCCCATCGCCTTGACGGCGTCCATGAACGCGCCGGGGTCTTTCGTGGGGCGCGCGAGGCGGCGCAACAGCTCGGCGCGGAGGTCTCCGACGAGCGATGCGTCGAGCCCGAGGTCGGCGCGGATCTCCTCGTAGCGCGCCACGACGCGGTCCACCGGAAGCGAAGTCTCGCCGCCGGCGAGCGCGCGCGAGGCGCAGTCGATGAGCAGGTCGGTCACCTTGTCGTCGCCCTTGCGGCGCTTGCCGGGGGCGGAGACGACGACGACGCGGCGCGCCGGATCGCGGCGGACGATGTCGAGGACCTTGAGGATCTGTCCGGCGTCGGCGACGGACGACCCGCCGAATTTGCACACTTTCATGGGAGCGACTCCAGTTGCGGGAGGAGGGGGGCGAAATGCGGGCGCAGGAGCGCCGCGCGGCGGACGCGCGCTTCCGCGAGCGCCGCCGGGGACGGCGGCTCCGCGGGGGCGGGCGGGACGTAGGCGAGGACGCGCGCCAGGTCGTCGAACGCGGCGCGCTGGCGCGAGCCGAGGCGCAGCAGCCCGAGGTCCGCGGCGAAGCGGACGGCGAGCACGACGTCGAGCGACTCGGCCTGCTGCATCTGGCGCGCGTGGGCGCCGGCCGAGACGGAGCGCGCGACGAAGTCCGAGAGCTCGGGCGACCGCGCGTCGAGCAGCTTGAAGCGGGCGTTCTGCTCCTGGCGCGCGACCTCGCGCGCCGTGGCGTCCATGCGGCCGACGATGTCGCGCTCGGCGCCGGCGTTGCGGACCGAGCGGACGAGGTAGCGGCAGCCCGGCGCGTCGAGCGGCGAGTCGTCCGCCGGGAACGGCCCGAACGTCGGCTCCGTCTCGAAGCCGAGGCGGTCGAGCGCGCGCAGCGCGGGGTCGAGCGTGCGGGCGAGGAAGAGCCCGAAGAGGCAGACGTCGAGCGACAGCTCGAGGCCCGCGCCGGCATGGTCGGGGTCGGCCGAGAGGTAGCCCCACGCCGTGTCGTGCGCGAACGGCGCCTCGTGCGAAGCCTCGGCGAGGACGGCGTCCAGCTCGCGCCACTGCTTCGCGTAGGGCGCGTCGGCGGTCGCGTAGAGCGAGAGGTGGTCCACGGCGTTGAAGACGGCGAGCGCGGCACCCTTGCCGACCGCGGCGAACGACGCGCGGGCGAGCGCGGCGGGGTCGCGCGGGAGCGGCAGCCCCTCGAACGGGTTGTCGCGCAGCTCGCCGCCCGCCTCCGGGCGGCGCAGGTCCTCCCAGGAGCCGGGCAGCTTCTCGACCTTCATGCGGCGCGCGGCGGCGCCGGC
>JAFPUX010000489.1 GCA_017413145.1 Kiritimatiellia bacterium
GGGTTAGAGGTTAGAGGTTAGAGGTTAGCGGTGGGAGGTGGTCGTACGGCGGGGGATTCTAGCAGAAAACGATTTTCGAATTGTCACGGAATTGTAAAATCTTCGTGGCGGGGTTCCACCACGCCAGCTGCGGCCGGGTGTCGCGGCTTCGCCGCTCGCGGGCAAGAGGGTTCACGGGGCGGGCTCCTTCGCGCCGTCAGTGGACTCCGCGTGGGGGGCGGGCGCGGCGCGGTCGGGAGGGGTTCTTCGGCGGACTTCGATCCGAACACCGTCCTTGTCCGGAGCGGGGGCGTCGGGGTCGGGTGGGACGGGCGTGCCGGGAGCGGGGGTGTCGAAGGAGGGGGCCTCGTGAGCCGTCCCCATCGGCCGCCGGACCTTCGAGACGATGCCGGGGAACGGGATGTGCGCGCCGCAGAGAAAGAGCGGCGGATGGTCGAGGGGCGGACTCGAGAGAGGAAAGACCCGGTCACTGTTTTTCGGAAGATTGGTCAGCACGCGCCGGATTGTCGCCAAGCGCACGGAGAAGGCCGCGTAGGGATCCTCGTCCCACTTGGCGCAGAACCACGGTTCGGGGATCTGCAGGTCGACGGCGTGGAAGACGTCGCCGACGAAGAGCATCCCGCCCTTGCGGTAGAAGCAGTGCTGCGGCGTGTGGCCGGGCGCGGGTTCGGCGGCGAAGCCGGCGGGGAGGTTCGTCGCGGAGGCGGCGTCGGCGAAGAGGTCGAGCCGGAAGGCGGCGTGGCGCGCCTCGAACGCCGCGCGGCCGGCGACGTTGGTCGGCCACCACAGGTGGAGCGTCGCGTTCGGGAAGGCCGGGGCGCCGTCCGCGCGGAAGAGCCCGCCGACGTGGTCGCGGTGCTCGTGCGTGAGAAGGACGTCGGTGACCGTGGCGGGGTCGATTCCGTCGGCGCGCAGCTGCGCGAGGAGCGTGCCGCGCGGGGAGCCGTTGCCGGCGTCGACGAGGATCCGCCGATCGCCCTCGATCACGAGGAAGGCGTTGCACGACGACCGGAACGCGCCGCCCTCGGGGGTGTCCGGACGGCTGTCGTCGTTCGGAATGTAAAAAATCTCCGGCGGGATCGACTGCGCCGCGTCCTGGTAGGCGCGCAGTTCAAAACCGTCGCCGGGAAACCTCGCCGCCGCGTTCGTGGCGGGGTCATCGGCGCGCGCCGGCGCGGCGGCGAGGGCGAGGAGGGGGAGGAGGAGGGCGAGGCGTTTCATTGCGGGCGGGGGCGGGGTCAATGCTGAATGATGAATGCTGAATGCGGCGGGGTGCGGGAAGGCCGCTCCGCGGCGAGCGGCGGCTGCGCCGCACCCGCGCGGAGCGGGGGCTAGGTCGTGGCGGGGTGCGGATGCTCTTCCGGTTTGTCGAGGGTCCAGGACGATCCTCGGAACCATTTGGCCCAGCAGGCGGCGAGGGAAGGGTCGCGGCGGACGCCTTCGCGGAGAATGTCCCTGGCGCGGACGGCGTTGTTCTCGTCGGTCAGGCATTCGAAGAGCGGAGCGTCGATTACCTCCCCGTTGTGGAAGATGCCTCGTTCGAGCCACGAGGCGAAATGCGCGAACCAGGAGGCGTCGGACAGACTCCGCAGCCGTCCGACGGTGTCCAGGAAGACCGGCGTGGCCGCCTTCCCGAAAGGGTATTCTCCCGTGCGCGGAGAGGATCGGTTGAGAGAGACGATCAAGGTTTCGGCGAGATCGGAGTCGGCGGGGAACGGCGCATCCATTCCCTTCGCCGGACCGAACTCGATGCGGAACCCGGAAAGGCATTCGCGGAGCAGCGCGACCAGATGGTCGCGGATCGGAGCGAACAATCCGTCGGCGTCCAGTTCCCGCTTCTGTTCGCCGGCCCAGGCGATGAAGTTGTCCGCGACGTCGGACGCGTCACCGCCGCGTTCGTCGATGAAACGGAGGGCGCGGGGAATGAAGTAGGCGCATTCCGCGTAGTCGCCGGCGGGCAGGTAGCTCTGGAAGATTTCGCCCAATTCGGGCCAGCCGAGGCGGTCGTCGGGAACGGCGAGGAAGGCGGCGCATTCCTCCGGAGTGAAGTCGTGGCCGGGGTCGCTCAGGCGCGCGGGGCGCGGATACGGAATCGGCGTGGAGAACGGAGCTGGCATGGCGGGCGGCCGCCGCTACATCATCGCGGCGGCGACTTTGCGCGGCGTGTCGGAGCCGAGCGCGGCGAGGGCCCGCAGCAGCGTTTCGAGCGACGCCCGGCCGGGGGACTTGAAGAGCCGCGAAACCGCCGGCTGCTTCGTCCCCATCCTCCGGGCGAGCTCCGCCTGCGAGATCTTTCCCTCGGCGCGGAGGCGTTCCAGTTCGGCCTTCGCCGCCTGGCGCGCGTCGACGATGGCCTTCTCCGCGTCGGTGAGCCCGAGCGCGTCGCAGGCGTCGTCGAACACGTCGAAGCCCGCCGCTTCGAGGCGGGCGCGTGCTTTCTTGTCCATTGCGTTCATCCTTTCCTTGCCCTGTCGTAAGCCGCGAGACGTTGTTTGCAGAGGGCGAGCGCCTGCGGCGGGGTCGCCTCCGTTTTCTTTTCGAGAAGATGGATCATCACGACGCAGTCCGCGTCCACGCGGCAGAAGACGCGCCACGTCGCGTTCTCGTCCCGGATGCGGAGTTCGAGGCACCGCGCGCCGATGGACGGCATCGGACGGGCTTGCGGCATCCCGGGCATCCGTCCCTCCTGCAAGTCGCGGAGAAGGTCGCCGGCCTCGATCCTCGCTTCCTTGGACATCGGCGGCGTCTTCAGCTCCTCGCGGCAGAGCCGGACGAGCGGCTTGCGTTCCCGTGCGGTGCGTTTCATGCGGCCGGATTATAGCGCGGTGTTATATCCCTGTCAACCGCAAAATGGCCTTCCCTTCGGCCGATGCGCGGGGCGGGTTGCGGCGAAGCCGCGGCCCGCTCCGCGCGAAGCCGCGTGCCGGGGGAGGAGGAGGGCGAGGCGTTTCATCGCGGTCGGGGGCGGGGTTAATGCTGAATGCTGAATGCTGAATGCGGCGAGGTGCGGGAAGGCCGCTCCGCGCGGGCGGCGGGGTTTGCCCGCCCCCGCGGCGCGGAGGGGGGGAGGGGGGGGGGGGGTGTGGGGTGGTGGGGGGGGGGGGGGTTTTTGGGGTTGAC
>JAFPUX010000490.1 GCA_017413145.1 Kiritimatiellia bacterium
AGCCCGGGACGGTTGTCGCCGATCCATCCGCGCAGGCCCGGCTTGCGTCCGACGATCTCGCCCGTCTCCGTGCGGACGAGCGAACTGTCGACCGCCGCCTCCAGGTCCAGCAGCATCGACCCGCAGCGGATCTTCTCCTCCCCGCGGCCGCGGCCGCGCGCCACGGCGAAGGCTTCGGCGAGAGCTTCCGGCGACGGGGCGGGGTTGATCGAGCTCTTGCACAGGCGCCGGATGGGCGCGCCCGTGCGGCGCCGTTGCCCGGGCGCGGCCGGCGCGTCCAGTCCGCGGCGGATCGCCGCCGCGCAGTCCGTCGCCCAGCGCAGCCAGCGGTTCTCGCGCAGCTTCGCCCGGCGGGCTTGCGCGCGGGCCCACTTCTCGCGGTCGCGCGCGATGAGACGTGCGCCGGCTTCGTCCTCGAGCCGCCAGCGCTCCCATTGGAGCTTGTTGCGTTCTTTGCAGAACCAACTATGGATGGCCCTCCACCCGTCGTCCGACGGGTGCTTGGCGTTGAAATCGTCCATCCGCCGCCGGTATTCCTCCGCGAGGAGGCGTTCGCGCTTTTCGACCCAGTAGTAGCCCTTGCGCCGCCAGACCTGGTAGCGACGCTTGAAGATCTCTTCGACGTGCCCGAACGCGATCCGGAGGTTCTGCCACTCCCATTCCCAATCGGAAATGAGATGGTCGGGCAGGGGCGGCGGTTCGCCGCGCCGCGCGAGCATCTCGAGAAAGTTGCGGACGACGCGTTCTTCGGTGATGCCGGTGTAGAGTCCGATGGACATGGGAGAGTTGAAAGCGCGATGCGCGGTTGACAGGGAGACGAAAGGAGCCGGGAAGGAAAAGGAGCGGAAACTGGCGCGACGAGGTGCGCGACGAGGTGCGTGACGGGAAGCGGAAGATTCTCGGAAGCGGGTGTGGCGGGATGTCCGGAAGGCGATGTCTGGAGGGGAATCATCGCAGAACCGGCGAAGCATGTCAAGCAAAATCAACTACGGTCGGAACACAATGGATTCATCAGGATTTGAGGGTAATTTGAGGTGTGAGAGGAAGGGCGGGAGGGGGGTCGAGGAGAGTAGCTGGAGATGGGTGCGGAGAGGTGTGGCGGAGGGGTATTGCGGAGAGGAACGGGAAGCGCGTGCGGAGGGGTTCACGGAAGCGCGTTGCGGAAAGACAGAAGGCGCGTGTGGAGGGGCGGGCGGGGGTGAAAGTTTTGGCGAACGGGCGAAATTTTACAATCCCTCGACAATTCGAAGTCGTTGCTCATGATCGAGAAACAGAAAAGGCGTCGTCGACACCGGTGCGCGCCGGACGTCCGGCCCGGCGAGACGTGACGCGCGCTCGATGGCTGGGGCGAGTCCTACGAAGTGTCGGTCCTGGGCGCGTGCGCAAGCCGGCGACGGAGGTCCCGCGGCGGCGGGTCGGGGCGCAGCCCTACCGGCCGTTCCTGCTGGCGAGCTTCCTGCGCAACAGCACGCCGATGGTGCAGCAGCTGCTGCCGGACAGGCGGAACCGCGGCGTCCCCGCCGCGCGGTGCGCTCCTCTCGCTCCTTCCCACCGACCGCGCCGACGTCCGCGCCGCGAACCACGCCTGGCGCTTCCGGTAGGCCGCGCTAGGCGTCGCGGAGGGCGGCGAGGAGGGATTCCGGCGTGTCCGTGCCGCCGCGCGGCATGACGAGCGCGAGGGAGAGGTTCTCCGGGCGGAAGAGGTCGCGGGCGAGCGCCTGCACGTCGTCCGCCGTGACGGCGCGGATGCGCGCGACGACTTCGTCCGGCGTTTCGACGCGGCCGAACCAGCGCAGCTTGGAGAGGATCCAGGACATCTGGCTCTGCGAGGTTTCGCCGCCGAGCCGCTGCATGCCGGCGAGCGCGCTCTTGGCGTCCGCGAGTTCGCGCCGGCCGAGGCCCTTGTCCGCGACGGCGCGCAGTTCGCGCGCGACGAGCGCGAGGGCCTTGGCGGCGCGCGCGGCGTCGAGCCCGGCGTAGATCTGGAACGCGCCGGCGTCGCGGTAGGACTGGTTGCCGGACGAAATCGAGTAGGCCAGGCCGTGGCGTTCGCGCACGCTCATGAAGAGGCGCGACGTGAGGCCGCCGCCGAGGACGTGGCAGAGCACGGTCGCGGCGGAGCGGCGCGGATCGGTGCGGCCGAACGAGCGGAAGGAGACGACGGCCTGGACCTGCTGCGTTTCGCGCCGGTCGGCGGTCACGGGGGCCGGCGCGGGGGCGCGGGAAGCGGGGAGGGCGGAGGGCGCGGGGCCGGCGGAAAGGGCTTCGGCGAAGGGGCGGACGAGGTCCACGACGCGTTCGTGCTCGAGGCGGCCGGCGGCGGCGACGACCGTCCCGCG
>JAFPUX010000491.1 GCA_017413145.1 Kiritimatiellia bacterium
CGGCCCCGCCCGACCGCGCTCATGTGCAGCTGCGACGCCGTCGCGCGTCACGCGATCCGCGCGCTCGCGGAGCGCGGCGTCGCGGTCCCGCGCGCGATGAGCGTGACGGGCTTCGACGACGACCCGATCGCCGAATGGACCTCCCCGGCTCTCACGACCGTCCGCCAGGACTTCGCCGAGATGGGCCGCCGCGCGCTCGCGCTTCTCGCGGAGCGCCTCGTGGCGGGGTCCGCACCCCGCCACGAAGCCGTTCCCGTCGCGCTCGTCCGGCGCGAATCCGTCGCCCCGCCGCCACGCCACCGCGTCGCGGCGTGCCGTGTGGCGGCTCCCGCCGCCTCCCGGCGGTTGAAAGAATTGAAACGGTTGAAAAGTTGAAATGGTTGAGACCGTTTCTCCTTCAACCTCTTCAACCCCTTCAACCCCTTCAACCATCCCGACCATCCCGACCATGAAGACCATCAAGACCACGCTCCTTCTCCTCGCCGCGCTCCCGCTCGCCGCCCATGCCGGAACCGGTTGGAACACCAATGACGGCGGCGCCTTGCAGTTCCTCGACCCCGCGAACTGGAACGAAGGCGACGTGAACGGCGTCTTCCCAGCGGGGTGGACCCCCGCCGCGGCGCTCAACCTGCGATTTACTAACGACTGGACGGGGTCGTTCTCGTTTCTTGGAAGCATCGCCAAGGATACCACGTTCTACGGACGAAAAGAAAACGACTCCGGGGCGCAGAACCGCACGATCACCCTGGAAGGCGATCTTCTCGTCCAGCCCTCCGCCTCCGCGGGGAAGCTCGTCTTCGACGCAACGGTCGGCTTCGACCTCGGCGGAGAAACGCGGTCGTTCCTCTGCTACGCCCCATCGACGGCGGACAAATTCCGCGTATCCGGCCCGATCGCCAACGGAAACCTCGTCCTCGGCGGCAATGGCGCCGGCATGACGCTCGTCGGCAACGCCTCTGTCGGAGGAGACGTTCTTGTCGGGGAAAACTCCTCGCTGGTCGTCAACTGGGCGACGAGCACTGCGGCCGTCCGTCGGACGGAGGACCTCGAGCTGCACCGCGCGACTTTCTCCGTGAGCGCCTACCAGCGGAACAACACCTTCGAGACGGGAACGCTTCGCGTCTCCGGCGAGGACGCCGCAGGCGTGTCGCTCGTCACGATCGCGCACAACAACTATGTCGGAACGCTCCGCGCCGATTCGCTCGAGATCGCCGACGGCGGCACGCTGGCCGTCATGGCGAACGACCTCGGCGCCGCGACAGACGCGGCCGCGACGACGCGCCTGATGTTCGTCGAGGCCCCCGCCCTCGCGGGCGACGCCGGCGCGGCCGGAACGCCGGGCGTCGCGGTGCTTCCCGGCGTCGTGGTCGGAACGGCGGCCAACGCGCTGCCGACCGGCACGATCAACAACAGCGAGAACTACAACGGCCTCTTTCTCGCGACCTATGACGCCGAGCGCGGCGTTCGGCGGCTGTCCGACGACGAAATCGCATTCGGCGTTTCCGCCACCGAAGCGGTGAACCTTGTCGTCACGAACGGGGCGCCTCTTTCCCTCACGGGCGATGCCGACGTGAATTCTCTCCAGCTTTGGGCGAAGCACTACCGCCACGCCGTCCCGGAGATTTCCGGCGACGGAACCTTGACGGTCAAGAGCGGAATGGTCCTCATGACCGTCCCGAAGAACGGAGCCAACCTGAATGTCTCCGTCGATTTCGGCACGGTGCTGGGCCGGTTCTTCTCCGTCGGCCCCTTCGGCGAGCAGGCCAAGATCCTCAAGCCCGTCCACGGCACGGGCGGCCTGGTCTTTTCGAAGGGGATGGCGACGTCCTTCGACACGACCGTCCAGCCTTCCTCCAGCGCACGCGGCTTCGCGGTCTCGACCGCCGCGGACTACACCGGTGACACCTACGTCCAGTGCGTCGTGGAAGTCGGTTCGAACGACTTCCTCCCTCACGGCACCCGCTCCGGCGACACGATCGTGAACGGATGCCTCTCCTTCGGCTCGATCGCGGTCAACGGGCTGTTCGGCACGGGCGCCGTCCGCGGCACGGCGCTCACGGTCGGCGAGGATGGCTCCGACGGCGACTTCTCCGGGCTCGTGGCGACGACGCTGAACAAGGCCGGCGCCGGCACCCAGCGCCTTTCCGGCACAGCGACCGGAACGCTCAACGCCAACGCCGGCACGCTGCTCGTGGACGGCGCCCTCACGGGTTCGGCCAACGTCGCGGACGGCGGCGCCATCGGCGGCGACGGCGAAATCTCCGGAGGCCTGACCTTCTCGGATGGCGGCCTGCTCGCCGTCGCCATCGCGGACGGCGCCGCACCGTGCCTCGATGTGGCCGGCGCCGTGACGGGGCCGGTCGCCGTTTCGGTCTCGGCAGAAGAAAGGGTCCGCGACGACTTCGCGGCCTGCGTCCTGCGCTCCGGCTCGGCGCTCCCCGTGACCTTCCGGTCCGCCACGAAGGGCTACAAGCTCGAGCTCCGCGACGGCGACACCGAACTCTGGCTGATCAAGATCCCCGTCACCCTGCTCATCGTGGTGAAGTGACTCCGGGCTGAAGCCCGGAGCACAGAACCGGCTTCGCGGCGACCAGCCTTCTTTCTCTCTCCTCATGGATAAACCCTCGCCCGCCCCGCCCACCCGCGAAGCCGGTTCTGTGCCCGGAGCTTCAGCTCCGGGATTTGAAGTCTGTCCCGTGCCCGGAGCTCATGCTCCGCGTTGCCGCGAAGCCGGTTCTGTGCCCGGAGCTTCAGCTCCGGGCTCCCCCGCCGCATCCTCCCCGCGCCTCCCCACGATCCCTTCCATGCTCCGCCGCTGCCGCGGCTGGGACTACCGCGGCCGGGGCATCTACATGGTCACGCTCACGCTCCGCGACCGCTCCCGGCCGCTGCTCGGCCGGCTCGTGACCGATAGCGACGGCGGGGGCGATCCCGAGAAAGTCCGCGCCCGTATCGAGCCGACCGACCTTGGCTCTATGGTCGAGGCTCTTTGGGCTGATCTTTCCTCGCTCGCGCCGCAGGCGAAGTCGCTCGCCTGCCAGATCATGCCCGACCATTTCCACGGCATCCTCTTCGTGCGGAAGCCCATGCCGCGCCCGCTCGGCAACCTGGTTGCGGCCTTCAAGGCCGGGTGCACCAAGGCGGCCGGCGCTTCGCTCTGGAGCCCCGGCTTCCAGGACACGATCCTCTTCGGCGAAGGCCAGCTCGACCGCATGTTCGCCTACGTGCGCGACAATCCGCGCCGCCTTGCGGTGAAGCGGCTTCATCCGGATTTCTTCCAGATTCGCCGACCGCTCGATCTGCCCGGCTGGCCGGGGTTGGAAGCCGTCGGGAACCCTTTTCTCCTCGATCGGCCGAACCTGCTCCAGGTCCAGTGCTCGCGGCGGATCGCGCCAGAGGCGCTTGCAGAAAAGAAGGAGGAGCTTCTTGCGGCCGCGCGACACGGTGCGGTGCTGGTGAGCCCCTGCATCAGCCCGGGCGAGAAAGAGATCGCCGCGGCCGCTTTCGCGGAAGGGCTTCCGCTTGTCGCGATCCTCGAGAACGGATTCGCTCCACTTTACAAACCTTCTGGAAAACGCTTCGACGCCTGCGCCGCCGGGCTGCTGCTGCTCCTCGCGCCCTGGCCGCACCACACCGACCGCCGGCCAATCAGCCGCGCGCAGTGCCTGGCGCTCAACCGCCTTGCGGAGGAGGTGTGCCTCCGGGCGGGGAGGCTCCGGGCTGAAGCCCGGAGCACAGGACCGTATTCCCCATTGGAACCATAGGCAGAATTCCTCCAATGAACAACCACCCCCACCCTCAAAGCCGGTCCCGAACCCGGAGCTCGTGCTCCGCGTCGCCGCGAAGCCGGTTCTGTGCTCGGAGCTTCAGCTCCGAGTCCATCCGCCGGAGCTTCAGCTCCGAGTCCATCCGCCGGAGCTTCAGCTCCGAGCTTCTTGGGCTGCTCCTCTGCGCCGCCCTCTCCGCTTCCGCCGCCAACCTCGTGCCCGAGGACAAGCGCGACGCGCAGGTGCCGTTCCAAGGCGCCGGGAAGATGGGCATGGTCTACACACCGTGCTTCTTCCCGAAGGACACCGAGGCCGTGCTCTTCACGTGCGAGGTGAAGACCGAGGGCGTCGAGGCCGGCGCGCAGAAGTGGTTCGACGCGCGCATCCTGACCGACTACGTCGACTCGTCCTGCAAGAAGGTCAAGGGCGGCCCGGCGATTGGCGGCTGGACCGGCACGCGCGACTGGACGCCCGTCCGCAAGGCGTTCGAAGTGCCGGCCGGCGTCGCGGGCCTCGCGCTCATGCCTGCGCTCTTCAACGTGAAGGCCGGCGCGTTCGAGGTGCGCAACCTGAGCCTCGAGCCGATCACGGCGGTCGAGGCCGCGCTCGACGGCGTCCCGCGCAGCGAGACGCTCCCGATCCGCCCCGAGTGGACGACCGCCCCGCTGCAGGCGCGAGGCAACCGGCTCGTCGACGCGAAGACCGGCAAGGAGGTCTGGCTCCAGGGCGCGGCGGTCCCGTCGCTCGAATGGGGCCCCGGCGGCGACCACATCCTGGAGTCCGTCACGAATCTCGTCGAGAAGTGGAACGTGAACGTCGTGCGACTCGCCGTCCACTCCAGCTACTGGTTCGGGCGCGGCAAGTGGCAGAACCCGAAGACCGGCGTCGCGAGCTACCGCGGGCTCGTCGACCAGGTCGCCGACTACCTGCAGCGCCGCGGCAAGTACCTCGTCCTCGACCTGCACGAGTACCGCGCGGCGAAACCGCATCACGCCGCGTTCTGGCTCGATGCCTCGACGCGCTACAAGAACCACCCCGGCGTGATCTTCGGCCTCCTCAACGAGCCTCACGACATCTCGTGGGAGGTGTGGCGCAACGGCGGGCTCACGACCGAACAGGGAACCGGCTCCGCGCCCGCCGAGAACGCCGAGAAGCTCGCCGCGGAGCGGACGATCGGCATGCAGGGGCTCGTGGATGCCGTCCGCTCCACCGGCGCGAAGAACCTCGTCTCCGCCGGCGGCCTCGACTGGGCGTACACGCTCGACGGCGTCCTGAACGGCTACGCGCTCGACGACGGCAACCTCATGTACGAATCACACTGCTACCCGTGGAAGAAGGGCTGGAAGAAGGCGTTCCTCGACGTCGCGGAGAAGTATCCGGTCCTGCTGGGCGAAGTGGGCGCGCAGGACAAGCCCATGCCGTGGGAGAACGAGAAGAGCTTCGTCCCGCCGGAGCAGTGGGTGCCGGACATGCTGGGGATCATCCAGGAGAAGCGCCTCAACTGGACCGCCTGGAGCTTCCACCCCAAGTGCAGCCCGTGCCTGCTCCTGAACTGGGACTACGAGCCCACGCCCTACTGGGGCGCCCCCGCCCAACGCGCTCTCGCCGGCGAGCGCTTCCCAACTCCGGAACGTCTCCGCTAGTCGTTCGACCACTCGACCCTTAGACCCTCAGACCCTCAGACCATGACCCGCTCCCCCCTCAACCCCATCCTCTCCGCGAAGGACGTCCCCTACGACGCCTCGCTTGTCTTCAACGCCGGCGTCTGCAAGTGGCAGGGAGAGTACGTGATGCTCTTCCGCAACGACCACGGCACGACGGAGGCGGAGTTCCGCGAGGCCCGCGCGAAGGGAGGATGGACCCACTTCACCACCGACCTCGGCATCGCGCGCAGCCGCGACGGCGTGCATTGGACGGTCGGGCCGAAGCCGGCCTGGTCGGTGCGCGACGACGAGGTGATGCGCGTCTACGACCCGCGCCTCACGGTCGTCGATGGGCGCGTCGTGCTCTGCTTCGCGATGGACACGAAGCACGGCCTGCGCGGCGGCGTGGCGACGACGGAGGACTTCGAGCGCTTCGAGGTGCAGTCGCTCTCCGTCCCGGACGACCGCAACATGGTCGTCTTCCCGGAGAGGATCGGCGGGCGCTACGTCCGGCTCGAGCGCCCGATGCCGGTCTACTCGCGATACGGGAAGACCGAGGCGTTCGACATCTGGCTCTCCGAGTCGCCCGACCTGCGCTTCTGGGGCGAGTCGCGGCTCGTCCTCGGCGCCGAGCGCGTGCCCTACGCCACCACCAAGATCGGCCCGGCCGCGCCGCCGATCCGCACGCCGAAGGGCTGGCTCGCGACGATCCACTCCGTGCGCGTCGTCGAGCGCGAGCTCGCCTCGTGGGAGGGCGGCTGGCACAAAGAATACTGCGCGGGGCTGATGCTGCTCGACCTCGACGACCCCTCCAAGGTGATCGGCCTCTCGCGCGAGCCGATCCTTCCGCCCGTCGAGGACTACGAGACCACGGGCTACCGCGGCAACGTGATCTTCCCCGGCGGCATGATCCTCGAGGATTCCGGCGAAGTGAAGATCTACTACGGCGCCGCGGACACCGTCGAATGCCTCGCCACCGCCGATCTCGGCGAGCTGCTCGCCCTCTGCGAGCCGCTCTGAGCCCCGGTCCGCACGGAAGTCTTGCGGTCGGGAGGTCCGTTCTGCTAGAATCCGGGACGAACCGGCCATCCGGAACCTCCCGACCATGAAGATCCCATTCCTTCTCGCCTCGCTCGCGGCGCTCGCCCTTCCCGCCGCCGCCGCCAACCAGACGGTCACGTTCATCACGGGCACGATCGATTCGCTGGAGGCCGAGGGCTACACGGACGCCAACGGCCGCTGGAACTGGACCGAGGGCGCCTCGGGGCCGTCGGTCACGACGTCGAACGGCGTGCGCCGCGTCTCGTTCTCGCTCGGCGCCGGCCAGTCGCTCGAGTACCATCCCGTGGTCGAGTGCCCGACGAACGGCACGGCCGAGGTGGTCGTCTCGAACGCGCTGCTGCACGTGGCCGCGGCTCTCCCGGCCTCGGCCAATCCCGACCACCAGGCCTCGATCACCGCGGCGAAGCCCGCCGGCGAGGAGACGGGCGCCTACTACGGCTGGGCCGGCGCGATGACGAACGGCGCGCCCGTGTGGTTCCGCCTCGCGGGCGCGGAGCCGCGCGGCGACGGAACCGAGGTCACGGCGGCGCTCTCCTTCGACTACACGAAGGACCCCGCCACGGTCACGTTCCGGATCGACGACGCGACGCTCTGCAGCGCGACCAACGCGGAGCAGACCGCCTTCGCGCTCGCCACGGCCTACCGCAGGGTC
>JAFPUX010000492.1 GCA_017413145.1 Kiritimatiellia bacterium
CATGCCGCGTCGCACGCGGCGGTCCACGCGGCGAGCGCGTCGGGCTTCGCGTCGCGCACGGCGTCCGCCGCGGCGGAAAGCGTGCGCAGCTCGCCGAACGCGGCCTGCGCGCCTTCGATTGCGTCGATCAGCGCGGCGACCTTGTCGTTCTTCGTGGCGAGCTTCTCGCCGTCGGGCAGCGCGCCCGCGATCGTCTTGCGGACGCCGCCGCGCTTGAACAGGCGCGAGAAGAAGCCGGCGTTGGCCTTCGCCCAGCGGCGCTTGAGGGAGTCTACGTCGAGCCCGAGCAGCTTTTCCGGGACGAACGCCGGCTCGGCCGCGCGGAACGCGGTCCAGCGTTCGAGCGCGCCGCGCAGCGTCTCCCAGTCGGACGCGAACAGCCCCGCCGGGACGGCGGGCGCGGTCGCGAGCAGGTCGGCGAGGCGCGCGGCGGCGGTGAGGCGCGCGTCCGCGAGCGCTTCCGGGTCGAAACCGAGCGCGTCGCGCACCGGCGCGGCGGCGGCGGCGAAGGCGTCCGCCGCGGCGATCGTGGCGCGCGCGGTCGAGTCCATTTCGTCCGCGAAGGACGGCGTCCACGCCGTGGCCCAGACGAACGCGAACGGGTCGTAGAGCTCGGCGGGCACGTCGCGCGCCGTCTCGGCGAGCGCCTCGACGAGCGCGACGGAGTCGGCGAGGCCGTGTTCGCCGAGCGGGGCGTCGGGAAGGCCGGCGACGGGCGCGGCGAGCTCTTCGTCCGCGCCGTGCGCGAGCAGATAGGAGAACGCGCGGTAGGGCGTGAGGCCGCACGGGTGCGGCTTGTGCAGGGCGCGGACGTAGGCGTCGAGCTTCTTGCGCGCGGCGCGCAGCTTCGCGAGCTCCGCGTCCCACGCCTCGGGCGGCGTCGTGCCCGCGTAGGCGAGCGACTCGGCGAACTGGCGCAGCACGTCGGCCTTGCCGGCCTTGTTGGAGTGCAGCTCCAGGCAGAACGGCGCGAGGCCGATCTTGCGCAGGCGGCGTTGCACCACTTCGAGCGCGGCGCGCTTCTCGGCGACGAAGAGAACCGTGCGCCCCGCGGCCATGCACGAGGCGATCAGGTTCGTGATCGTCTGCGATTTGCCGGTGCCGGGCGGGCCGTGAAGGACGAAATTGCGGCCGCGCTGCGCGGCGAGGACGGCGGAGAGTTGCGAGGAGTCGGCGGCGAGCGGGCAGAGCGGCTGCGCCTCGTCGCTGATGCCGTCCACCTGCGAGGGCTCCACGGCGGCCACGCCGTCGTCGAACGCGCCGCCGCCCTTCACGAGGTGCGCAACGACGGGCGACTTGGCGAGGTCGTCGAGGCGCGTCGTGAGGTCCTTCCACATGAGGAACTTGCTGAACGAGAAGCGGCCGAGCCAGACCTCGGGCAGCACCTCCCAGCCTTCGAGCGAGCGCACCGCGGCGCGGAACGACGAGAGGACGGCGTCCACGTCGACGCCGTGCTCGTCCGCGGGGAGCGGGTCGACGTCCGCCGGCACGGCGCGCTGTTCGCGCTTGAGCATCTCGAGGAGCGTGACGTTGACGACCGGGTCGTCGTCCGCCGCCTTGAGCGTGAAGCCTGCCTTCGCGGGAAGGCGCGTGAGCAGCACGGGCAGGAGCAGGATCGGCGCGCGGTAGACGGGCGCCTTGTCGCCCTTGCCGTCCTTCCACTGGAGCGTGCCGAGCGCGAGGAAGAGCGTGTTCGAGCCGCCCTCCTCGAGGTCGGTGCGCGCGGCGCGGAAGAGCGAGAGCAGGCGCGCGTAGGTCTTCGCGCCGGCGGTGGGCGCGACGTAGAGCCGGTGGTGCTCGGCCTCGGCGGCGAGAAAGTCCTCCGTCGCGTCGGGCGGCAGCTCCAGGACCTTGTGCGCCTCGCCCTCCGCGAGGGCGTCCTCGAGGCGCGCGGGAAGCTTGAGCGCGAGGCGGACGGCGTGGGGGCCCTCCTTGAAATTGAGCAGGCGGTTGCGGCGCGAAAGGTCGAGCAGCTGGGCGCACCAGCGCTGCACGCGCGGCGGGACGCCGGGCTGGCCGGCGCAGGCGCCCTCGGCGGGGGTTTCGGGGGAAGCGGACGGGGGTGTTTCGTTCATGCCCTTCATCATACACTATCCGCGCCCTCGCCCGCAAGCGCGGGCAAGAGACGCGGAGATGGTACCCCTGGCCGGATTCGAACCGGCGACCAGCTGCTTAGAAGGCAGCTGCTCTGTCCAGCTGAGCTACAGGGGTGCGGAAAACGCTAGAACGCCATGAAGTGGCGCACCGTGTCCGGCATCGCGGCGCGGACGCGCGCCTGCTCGTTGGTCGGAATCGCCGTGCGGAACGCGAACAGGTGCGTCAGCTGCGTCATGTTCGTCATCGAGCCGGGCAGCTTCGCGAGGCGCGGGTTGCCGTCCACGTCGATGCGGTGCAGCTTCTCCAAGGAGCAAAGCCCCTCGGGGAGCGACGTCAGGTCGTTGTCGCCAAGGTCGAGCTCCTCGAGGGAGGACATCTTCAGCACGACGGGCGGGACCTCCTTGAGGCCGTTGCCGCGCAGGTACAGGCGGCGCACGTCCGTCCAGTTCGCGGCCGTGGCGGGCAGGTCCGAGAGCTTGTTGCCGTTGAGGCGCACCCACTTGAGCGCGGCCAAATCGCCGACGGCGTCCGGCAGGTTCGTGAGCGCGTTGCGGTCGAGGTTGAGGTACGTGAGGCCCTTCATGCCGCAGACGGCGGCGGGGAGCGACGCGAGGCCGTTGTCGGAAAGGTAGAGGTTGCGCAGCGCCGGCAGCGAGGCCGCTTCTGCGGGCAGGTCCTTGAGGCCGGTCCCCGCCAGATCGAGCTCGTAGAGCCCCTTCGCCGCCGCGATCGACGCGGGGACCTCGGCGGCGGCCTTCTGGCCGCGGACCGACACGCGCCGCAACGCCGGGAACGAGCCCAGGTCGTCCGGAAACGCCTGCAAATCCTGCGCGAGGGAGTAGTCGAGGAACGTCGCCGTCTCGCGGAGCGAGGCCGCCTCGGCGGGCGAAAAGGCCGTCACGTCGCGGCGCGGCGCGGCGTGCTCGAAGCACCCGCCGGCGAGGGCGGCGAGAGCGGCGCAGAGGAGGGTCGCGAAGCGGTTCTGGGGGGGCATGAGAAAAATCCTTTGAGTTTTTTTCCGAAATCGGCTAGGATTGTAGCCGTTCCCGCCCCGCAGGTGGGGTCGGTGCGGCCGATTATAAACCATCGGCCCCCCGCAAATCAATCCCAAAGGACGATCCAATGACCAAGCAACTTCTCCTCGCCGGCGCCGCCGCGATGTTCGCCACCGCCGCTTCGGCCGTGTCCCAGATTCCCAACGACGGCACGATCGAGAACTACGCCATCATCGCCACCGACATGTCCGGCCTCCACGGCGGCGTCCAAGGCCGCATCGGCGAACGGACCCTCTCGCAGAAGAACGGTTTCGAAGGCGTCTTCGACCTCAACCGCGTCGACGCGTATCTCGGCTACGACCTGTGCCGCTGGCTCACGGTCTACGGATTCGTCGGCATCGCGGACGCGAAGTCCGACGACTTCTTCGAGGTTTCGGAAGGCGACACCAAGTCGACCTACGGCGGCGGACTCTGGGCCGCGCTGATCGACGACGACCAGCTCGACATCATGTCGACGTTTTCGCGCTTCCGCCTCAACTTCGGCGCCGAGTACGCCTACACGGACGCCAACGACCTCTCCATCGGCGAGACGGACGTCTTTCTCACGTTCGAGCTCCTCAACGACATGTTCCTGATCCACGAGATGTACCCGTCGTCGATCGGACTCTTCGCCGGTCCGGTCTTCTCGATGCTCGACGCCGACGGCTACGAGCAGGACGAGGACGACCGCTGGGGCCTCACGGTCGGCCTCTCGATGACCTTCTCCCGCCGCGTCTACGTGAACGGCGGCATCGACATCTTCCCGGACGACCACATGGTCTACGCCTCCGCGGGCGTCCGCTTCTAGGGGCGCTCCGCCGCCCCGCCCACGCTCCGGTGCGCGCCGTCCGGCGCGGCCGGAGCGCTTGCTATAGAGACCCTTCCTTTCCGAACCTTTCGAACAACAACCAACTGGGGGCCGCGCGCGCGGCCGGAACGGCCGCCGCCGCGCGGGCCCCTTGCGAATCCCATGGACAAGCACTACGATCCCAAGGCCGTCGAGGCCAAGTGGTACCCGATCTGGGAGAACACCGGCGCGTTCAAGCCGTCCGGCACGGGCAAGCCCTACTCGGTCGTCATCCCGCCGCCGAACGTCACCGGCATCCTCCACATGGGCCACGCCCTGAACGACACGATCCAGGACGTCCTCGTGCGCTGGCACCGCATGCGCGGCGACGACACGCTCTGGGTCCCCGGCACCGACCACGCCGGCATCGCCACGCAGAACGTCGTCGAGAAGGCCCTCCGCAAGGAGGGCAAGCGCCGCCAGGACCTCGGCCGCGAGGCCTTTATCGAGCGCGTCTGGGAATGGAAGAAGCAATATGGCGGGACGATCGTGAAGCAGCTCCGCGCCCTCGGCTGCTCCTGCGACTGGTCGCACGAGCGCTTCACGATGGACGAGGGCCTCTCGCGCGCCGTCGCCGAGGTCTTCACCGAGATGTACGAGAAGGACCTCGTCTACCGCGGCAACTACATCGTGAACTGGTGCCCGCGCTGCGGCACCGCGCTCGCGGACGACGAGATCGAGCACGAGCCCAACCACGGCCACCTCTGGTACGTGCGCTACCCCGTCGTCGGCTCCGCGCTCGGCGTGAAGGGCGAGGCCTACCAGGACTACATCATGGTCGCCACGACCCGCCCCGAGACGCTCCCGGGCGACACGGCCGTCGCGGTGAACCCCAAGGACGAGCGCTACCTGCACCTCCACGGCAAGACCGTGATCCTCCCGCTCACGGGCCGCGAGATCCCGGTCCTCCCCGACGACTACGTCGAGCGCGAGTTCGGCACGGGCATCGTGAAGATCACGCCCGCCCACGACCCGAACGACTTCCTCGTCGGCAAGCGCCACGGCCTCGAGGAGATCAACATCATGAACGGCGACGGCACGATGAACGAGCTCGCCGGCGCCGCCTACGCCGGGCTCGACCGCTTCGCCTGCCGCGAGAAGATCGTCGCCGACCTCGACGTCGGCGGATTCCTCGACCACGTCGAGGACTACGACAACCAGGTCGGCCACTGCTACCGCTGCCACACCGTCGTCGAGTCCCGCCTCTCCAAGCAGTGGTTCGTCCGCATGAAGCCCCTCGCCGAGAAGGCGATGGAGGTCGTGCGCGACGGCCGCATCGTCTTCACCCCCAAGCGCTACGAGAACACCTACTTCAACTGGATGGAGAACATCCGCGACTGGTGCATCTCGCGGCAGATCTGGTGGGGCCATCGCATTCCCGTCTACACCTGCGAGTGCGGCCACGAGTGGGCCGCGACCGAGAAGCCGTCCGTCTGCCCGAAGTGCGACGCCGGCGCCGACAAGATTACGCAGGACCCCGACGTCCTCGATACCTGGTTTAGCTCGTGGCTCTGGCCCTTCTCCACGCTCGGCTGGCCCGACAAGACCGCGGACCTCGCGCGCTACTACCCGACGACCGACCTCTGCACCGCGCCCGACATCATCTTCTTCTGGGTGGCGCGCATGATCATGGCCGGCTGCCGGTTCATGGACGACGTCCCGTTCCGCAACGTCGTCCTGCACGGCGTCGTGCGCGACGCGCAGGGGCGCAAGATGTCCAAGTCCCTCGGCAATTCGCTCGACCCGCTCGAGATCATCGGCAAGTACAGCGCCGACGCCCTGCGCTTCACGCTGATGCAGACCACCTCGCCCGGCATCGACGTGTTCATCTCGATGGACAAGTTCGAGATCGGCCGCAACTTCGGCACCAAGATCTGGAACGCCGCCCGCTTCATCCAGATGCACGCCCAAAAGGTGGAGGGCTTCTCCTTCGCCGACTACGCAGGGGGTTCGGGGGGCTGCAAGCCCCACGTCGGCGCCGGCACGGCGCTTTCGCTCGACGACCGCCACATTTTGGCCACCGCCGACGCCGCGCTCGCCGCGATGGACACGGCCCTCGCCGGCTACCGCTTCCAGGACGCCGCGCTTGCCGCCTACGACTTCGTCTGGTCGCAGTTCTGCGACTGGTACCTCGAGGAGGCCAAGCGCGACCTCTACGGCGACGACCCCGCGCGCCGCGCGCAGGTCGTCGGCATCCTCGCCGAAGTCTTCGGCCGCGCGCTGCGGATGATCCACCCGTTCATGCCGTTCGTGACCGAGGAGATCTGGCACCAGCTCGGCTACGCGTCCTCCGACGAGGAGACCATCAGCCACGCCCCGTGGCCGAAGCCCTTCGCCGCCGAGCAGAAGGCCGCGTGGGGAATCGACGAAGACGTCCGCGCCTACGTGAACGCCCGCCACGACCTCATCACCGCGGGCCGCGCGCTGCGCTCCTCGATTTCCGCGCTCAAGCCCTCCGACAAGGTCGCCTTCGTCGTGAGCGCCAAGACCGCCGAGGCGGCCGACCGCCTCCGCGCCGAGACCGAATCGCTCGCGGGCTTCCTCGGCGCCTCCGGCGTCGAGGTGCTCTGCGGCGAAACGCTCTCCGGGATGCCGTCCGCGGACACCGCGCTCGGCACCGTCGCGCTCAAGCTCGAAGGCTCGGTCGACGCCGAGGCCGAGAAGAAGAAGGCGCAGGAGGAGATCGCCAAGCTCGAGGGCTTCCTCCGCACGGTCGAAGCGAAGCTCGGCAACGAAACCTTCCTGGGCAAGGCCCCCGCCGCCATCGTCGAGCAGCAGAAGGCCCGCAAGGAGGAGCTCCTCGCCGACCTCGCCCGCAAGCGCGCCCTCCTCGTCTCGCTCGGCTAATCCGCCCGCGCCTTCCGCGCGCAGAGGTTCGCGAAAAGCGCGCCGCTGAGGTTGTGCCAGACGCTGAAAAGCGCGCCGGGCACGGCCGCGAGCGGCATCGAGGCGAAGTGCATCGCCGCGAGGGAGACGGCGAGCCCGGAGTTCTGCATGCCGACCTCGATGGCGAGCGTGCGGCGGCGGGCGGAGTCCATGCGGAAGAGGCGTCCGGCGCCCCAGCCGAGCGCCAGTCCGAGGCCGTTGTGGAGCACGACCGCGAGCGCGACGAGCGCGGCGGCCTCGCGGATGCGTCCGGCGGAGGCCGCGACCACGCCCGCGACGATCACCGCGACGACGACCGTCGAGAACGCCGGCATCGCGCGGCGGACGCGCGCGGCGAAACGGGGCAGCAGTTCGTTGATCGCGACGCCGGCGACGACCGGCGCGATGACGATCTTCACGATGGAGAGGAACATGGCAAGGGCGTCCACGTCGACCGTCTTTCCGGCGAGCAGCAACACGATCGCGGGCGTGGCGAGCGGCGCGAGGAGCGTCGAACAGGCGGTCATCGTCACCGACAGCGCAACGTCACCCTTCGCGAGGTAGGCGATCACGTTCGAGGCGGTGCCGCCGGGGCAGGCGCCGACGAGAACGACGCCGAGCGCGATTTCGTCCGGCAGGCCGAGCCCCTTCGCAATCGCCCAGGCCGCAAGCGGCATGCAGACGTACTGCGCGGCGACGCCGACCGCGACGTCGCGCGGTCGGCGGAGCACGAGCGCGAAGTCGTGTCCGCGGAGCGAGAGCCCCATGCCGAACATCACCGAGCCGAGGAGCCACGGCACGCACGAAGTCGGAATTGCCGCCTTCACCGGCTCCGGCCACGCCATCGCGGCGGCGCCGGCGAGCAGCACCCAGACGGCCATGCCGCCCGCGACGGCGTCCAGCGCCGCACCGAGAAACGCTCCCGCGCTCCGTTTCGTTTCCATCAGCACACCTCCCTCACGCCGCCGGCGGACCGCAGTTCAAGGAACGGACAGCGGTCGAACAGCGATTCCGGCCTCTCGCGCACCCGTGCCGGCAGTTTCTTCGCCACGCGCCCGGCGAACGCTTCGCCGCCGAGCGCGAGCCCGTGCACGAATCCCGCCGACCGCCGCATCAGCAGCGCCCGCAGCGACCCGGCCCGCACCGGCCGGCCCTTTTCGTCCGTCTCGACAAGATCGTACGACGACGGCGAGGCATGGGCCGGCGTCTGTCCGCCGATTGTCTCCGCACAGACGTCCCGGGCTCGTTCCCACGTCGAATCCTTCGTACCGTACAGGCGGGAAACCAGCGCCCGGAGCCCCGTTTGAGCCGACGCGTCGCCCCGGCATCCGGCACCGTAGCCCGTCCACGGGGATTCCTCCGCCCGCTCGACGACCGCCGCGCGGACGGGATTGAGGTGGATGTAGCCCGCCACGGTAGTCATCGTGCGGTAAGCCCCCTCCAGGAGAATGCTTTTGAATCGGCCTTCCCAGATCGTCCCCGTATTGTCGTGACGCTTGTTGTAGTCCTGCGTGTAGGCCTCCTTGAACGTCTTGCAGAACTGGGAAAGGTCGTACATTCTGTTTCGCATCCGCGCCTTCTCGTCCTCCACGCGGTCCTCTTGCTGATTCTTCGCCCACCGCGCCCACTTCTTGAGCACGGCGTTGAACTTGGCCGGACCGTACAGGGCGAGTATGCGCTTTTCCAGCTCCTTGTCGGACACCTCGCGCTTGCGCGGCACCCTCACGAGCAGATGGAAGTGGTTGCTCATCACGGCATACGTGTACACCTCCACGCCGGAAAATGCCGCCGCCCCGCGGATCATCCCCAGCAGAATCGCCTTCTCCGTCTCGTCGATGAGAAACCGCTTTCCCCCGATTCTACTCACCACGTGGTAGAACCCCTCCCCCTCCGCTTTGACTCTCGGTCTTCTCATGTTTTCGCGCTCCGCCTGCGACTCTATCACATTTCGAACTGCCGTTGCAAGGATTTTTTAAGGGGACAGACCCCTTTAAATACTTGTTCAAACGTGGGAGGGAACTCCGGTTGCACCGCGCCCGCGCGTGTGTTATGATTCCTGCCATCGCGCGCACGACCCGTGACGGTTGCACCCGGCGACCGATTCCGCACATGCCCCCCTCCCCTCCCAAGCCCGTCCGATACGAGGACCGAGTCGCCTGGTTCCAGCAGGCCCGGTTCGGACTCTTCATGCACTGGGGGCTCTACTCGATGCCCGCCCAATACGAGTGGATCCGCTCGACGGCGAAGATCCCCGACGAGGAATACCGCCGCTACGCGGAGCGCTTCGACCCGGACAAGTTCGACCCGCGCGTCTGGGCGCGACTCGCCCGCGAGGCCGGGATGAAGTATTTCGTGATCACGACGAAGCACCACGAGGGCTTCTGCCTCTGGGACACGAAGTTCACGAAATTCAAGGTGACGAACACGCCCGCGAAGCGCGACCTGCTGCGTCCGGTCGTCGACGCCTTCCGCGCCGAGGGGCTCCGCGTCGGACTCTACTATTCGCTCCAGGACTGGGACCACCCGCAGTATCCGATCGACGTCTTCCATCCGCTGCGCGACCGCGAGGACGCGGCCGAGCTGAACAAGAAGCGCGACATCCGCAAATACGCGGCGTTCATGCGCGACCAGGTGACGGAGCTGCTGACGAACTACGGCCCGATCGACATCCTCTGGTTCGACTTCTCCTACCCCGGCCGCTCCTACAAGGGCTTCCCCGGCAAGGGGCGCGACGCATGGGAGAGCCGCAAGCTGCTCGACCTCGTTCACGAGCTCTCGCCCGACACGCTCGTGAACGACCGCCTCGACCTGCCGGGCGAGGGCGACTTCATGACCGTCGAGCAGAAGCAGCTCGACGAGCCGCCGCGCGGCGGCCCGCAGGCAATCTCTTCGAGTTGCCTCGCGCGCTGCTGGGAGAACTGCCACACGTTCTCCGGCGCGTGGAGCTACAACCGCGACGAGTCGTCGTGGAAATCGCAGAAGCTCTGCCTGCAAATGCTCATCCAGGCCGTCGCGCGCGGCGGCAACTACATCCTCAACGTCGGCCCGACCTCGCGCGGCGAGTTCGACCCTCGCGCGACCGACCGGCTCCGCGTCTACGCGGACTGGATGAATTACAACGCCCGCTCCATCCACGGCTGCGGTGCCGCGCCCGAGGCGTTCCCCGAGCCGCACAAGTGCCTCTACACCTACAACGCGAAAACGAACCGGCTCTACCTGCACATCCTGGACTGGCCCTACGTGACGCTCCGCTGCCCGGCGCTCGGCCGCCACGTCGCCTACGCGCAATTCCTGCACGACGGCTCGGAGGTGCGCTTCAGCGAAAACGGCCCCGGCGAGCAGACCGATCCAACCTCGCCCCCCGGCGGCCTGACGTTCTACCTGCCCGACGTCCAACCCGGGAACATCCTCGTCCCGACGATCGAAATCTTCCTGAAATGAACCTGCCCAAGATACTCGAAGCGGCCAAGACGAAGCGCATCCTCGTGATCGGCGACGTCATGCTCGACAAATACGTCTGGGGCGACGCGTCGCGCCTGTCGCCCGAGGCGCCCGTGCCGGTCGTCCGCGTGGACCGCGAGACCGCGGTCGCGGGCGGCGCCGCGAACGTCGCCGTGAACCTCGCCGCGCTCGGCGCGCG
>JAFPUX010000493.1 GCA_017413145.1 Kiritimatiellia bacterium
GCACAGCAGCGCGGCGAAAAAGGAACGGATCGTGGCGGTGGCGTTCATTTCGGTTCTCTCGTGGTTTTCCGGACGGCGCCTTCGCCGCCCACCATAGAAACGGACGAGCCCCCCGGAATATTGCATCGCCCGTGGCGGGGTCCGCACCCCGCCACGGGCGGCCCGCTTAGCGGTCGGCGAGGGGCGGCAGGGCGTCGAACAGGGGCTCGAAGTCGGCCGCGCGGGCGGCGGGGACGACGAAGTGGTAGAGCGCCGTGGCCTCCTTGTCGCGGATGGGGACGACGACGCGGCCGTCCGGCGCAGGGACGCGCGAGGCGGCCTCGGCGGTGTGAAAGGCGGGCAGGTCCGAGTTGGCGACGATGTGCCGCGTCGCCGCGAGCGTGCTCTGCTCGAGGAACCCGGCGCGCGGGATCCTCCGCCGGCAGAGCGGCAGCCAGAACCCGACGCTGCCGAACACGACGAACGTTTCGCCCGCCAGGTCGGCGAAGGAGACCGTCCGGCGCCGGGCGAGCGGATGCACCGGCGGGAGCATCACGCCGAGCCGCTCCCGCAGGAACGCCCGGCCGCGCCACGCCGGCCCGGGGGGCGTCCGCAGCAGGACGGCCGCCTCGATCCGCCCGGCCTCGAGCTCGCGCAGGATCTCGTCCTCGGTCTCGAACACGACGCCCTCGGCCTGGCGCCCCGGCAGCGCCTGCGCCAGCAGCGGGGCGAGCGTCCACGTCGGCGCCGGGGCGATGGCGCCGTAGCGCAGGACGCGGCGGGCCCGGTCCGCCTCCCGCACGGCGGCGACCATTCCGTCGATGGCCGCGAGCGCGAGACGCGCGTGCTCCGCGGCGAGGCGCCCGAGCGGCGAAAGCGCGGTCCGGGCGGAGGAGCGGTCGAAGAGCGGGACGCCGAGCTCGTCCTCCAGTTTGCGCATGGCGCGGCTCAGGGCCGGCTGCGAGACGAAGAGCGCCTTCGCCGCCGCCGTGAACGAGCCGGTCCGGTCGATTTCCGCGAGGTCGCGGAGCAGGTAGGTTTCGATCATGGCGCCGGATTCTACCGGAAATCGCGGGGGATGTCCATAACCGAAACGCATAGACCCATGCAAAGGTTCTATTGGACGCGACATCGGGCATCCGGCTAGAATGGCCGCATGAAACGCACCACCCTGCTCGCCGCCCTCGCCGCGCTGCCGCTCTGCGGATGCGCGCAGGACGCAACCACCAACAACACGGACACCGCCACCATGGGCACCACCAACAAGACGCTCGTCGTCTACTACTCCCGCACCGGGGAGAACTACGCCGTCGGCAACATCGCCGAGGGGAACACCGCCATCGTCGCCAAGATGATCGCCGCGAAGACCGGCGCCGACCTCTTCGAGATCAAGACGGTCAAGCAGTACGCCGCATCCTACGACGTCTGCATCGAGGAGGCGAAGAAGGAGCTGCGCGAGGACGCCCGCCCGGCGATCGTCGGCGACGTGGCCGACTTCGACCAGTACGGCACAGTCTACGTCGGCTACCCGATCTGGTGGGGCGTCCCGCCGATGTGCGTCTTCACGTTCTTCGAGAAGCACGACTGGGCCGGCAAGACCGTGAAGCCCTTTGCCACGCACGAGGGCAGCGGCCTCGGCGGCTCCGTCCGCGCGATCAAGAAGGCGCTCCCCGCCGCGACCGTCACGGACGGCCTCGCCATCCAGGGCCAGACCGCCCAGAACGACCGCCCCGCCGCCCAGGCCGCCGTCGATCAATGGCTGGGGAAGTAGAACGCAAAGGCCGCAAGCGCCGGGACGATGCGTCATCGCACGCCGCTTCGCGGCTATGACGCAATCGTCCCGGCGAGATGAAGAGTTTCACTTCCCATCGGCAACGCCTGCAAGATGAATCCCAGTTTGAAAAAGCCCAAAGGGGCGGATGCCCCATGAAACTGGTTCCGCCGATCGTGGCATAGCCGCGAAGCGGCGTGCGATGCCACATCGGCGGAACCGATTGCGATCTTTGCGTTCCAACCAAGAAAGGAAAAACCCATGAACACTACTCTCAAGCTCAACAACGGAATCGAATGCCCGGCCCTGGGCATCGGCACCTTCATGCTCTCGCCGGCGGACGCCGAGAACAGCGTCCGCGAGGCGCTCAAGATGGGCTACCGGCTCGTCGACACCGCCGCCGCCTACCAGAACGAGCGCGCCTGCGGGCGCGGCATCCGCGCGAGCGGCGTCGCCCGCTCCGACGTCTTCCTCTCGACCAAGCTCTGGCCGAGCGAATACACGAACCCGCGCGCCGTGGACGAGAC
>JAFPUX010000494.1 GCA_017413145.1 Kiritimatiellia bacterium
CTTCGGCGTGAAGACGGTGTCGAGGTAGTCCGCGACGCCGCGGACCTTCGCCTCGTCGTTCGCGCACATCGCGAACGAGCCGAGCCGCTCGAGGCGCTCCTTGCGCTTCTTCGGGTCGATCCCTTCGCCGAACGCCCGGTCCGCCTCCGCGAGCGCCGCCGCGACCGCCGCCTCGTCCTTCGCGCCGCAGACGGCCTTCGCGAGCCGGAGGAGATAGACGTCCGCCGGCTTGTACGCGCAGCGTTTGTCGGCCTTTTCGGCCGTCGCGAGGCCCCGGTCGCAGAACGCGGCGACCGCGGCCGCGTCGCCGGTCTCGAGATAGGCCGGAATCGCGTACTGCACGGCCTTGAACGGCCAGAGGCGGTTCGTATTCGCGCCGTCCGCCTCGAGCGCCAGTTCGTACTCGCGGCGCACGCGCGCCCAGTTGCCGTTGTAGGCCACGCGCATCCCCGCGCCGTTGTCCAGCCATTCGTCCGCCGCCGCCGCCGCGCCGAGGACGCGCACCGCGTCCTCCGCGTGCCGGTCCGCGATCGCGGGGCATTCGTCGAGGAGGAACCGCCATGCCGCGAGGAACGCGGCGCGGTCGTTCGCCGCCGCCGCGTCCGCGAGCGCCTCCTCGGCGAGCGCGAACGACTCCTGCGTCCGCTCGGCGGACCGCCCGAACAGCACCTTCGCGGCCTCGGTCTTGAGGCCGGCCTTGCGCAGACACTCGATCTGTTCGTCGATCCGGTAGCGCTTCGCGTAGTATTCGGCCGCCTCCTTCGGGTCGGACGGCACGGGCTCGTCCGCCTCGGCGGCGCGGGGCCGGCGGGACACGCCCGGCCGCTTTTCGGCGGCGATCGCCACGTCCGCCTTGTCGCCCAGCGCGGCGCGCAGCCTCTCGATGAAGCCGACCATCTCGCCGCGGAGCGCGTTGAGGTCGCCCGTCTTCGCGTCGAAGCGCGCGAGCAGGACCTTCGCCTTGCCGGCGAGGTAGCGGACCTCGATGTCGCCGGACTTCTCCGCCTCCCGCGCGAGCGCCATCAGCAGCGTCGCGTAGCGGATGTCGTCGATGCCCTCGCGGAAGCCCTCCCACTGCAGCGTGTCGATCACGCCGTCCGCCGTGCCGTAGGCGAAGACCATCGGCTTGTAGGTCTCGGAGTCGTCGTTGTAGGGGCCGAGGTGGTGGGCGTAGTTGCAGAGCGCGGAGTAGCCGCTCAGCCACGCGCCGAGCCCGTTCTGGCGGCGGTTCAGCTCGGGGTTCTCCGCGCCGACGTGCTGGTCGGCGTACCACGCGCTGTAGGTCCCGGCGTCGATCTTGTTCCAGACGGACGGCGCGGTCGGGTCGGTCGGCTTGCGGGAGGCGTTGTGCCAGTTCCAGCGGTAGCCGGCGAGGTCGAAGATGTGGTCGTGCGAGGCGATGATGAACTTCAGGCCCGCGGCCTGGTAGGCGTCGAAGATCGCCCGGTTGTCCGGGAAGAACGCCAGGCCCGGCTCGTCGCCGTAGGAGCCGTAGACGTCGTGGTGGCCGTAGGTGCGGTCGTAGTAGTCGGCGATGCGCTCGGCGCGCGTCCGCGACGCCACCGCGTCGCGCTCCTTCCAGACGAAGTCGACGCCGCCCACGAAGACGTCCGTCCGCATCCCGACCTTCTTCATGATGGCGATCGTGCGCTCGGCCTCGGCCGAGGCCGTCGCGCCCGGGATCCACTTCATGTCCTGGCCGTGCGCGACGGCGTCCGCGAGGATCGCCTCCATCTGCCGCCACATCAGCTCCTCGTCGCCGCCGTTGAGCGCGAGGATCTGTCCGCGGTTGATGTAGTCGTAGAAGCAGACGCGGAAGTCCATCCCGGGATTGGCGTAGGCCATCGGCTTCGGGAGCTCGAAGTCGAGGACCCGGATGGAGACGGGGACGGTGATTAGTGGTTGGTTGTTAGTGGTTAGTGAGATGTTGCCGCGATAAGTTCCGGCCGGAATGTCGGGCGTCACGTGCGCCGTGAGGAAGAACTGCTTGCTGGCGTCCTTCTCCAGCGCGACGGGTTGGATGGTCTTCGTGTCGGCGAAGCCGGGGCGCATCGACGGGAACGCGGTCGTCGGGACGAAATGGTCGTAGTAGCGTCCGTTGAGGAGCCTCGGCGGATTGAGCCACCACTCGGACGTCTTCCCGTCCGCTCCCGTGACGCGGGCGTAGTTCGCCTCCTTCGCCGTGTCGACGCGGACGAGGTCCTCGTCGTGGAGGAGCAGCTCGGGGCAGAGCTTGAAGCCCGTGTCGGCGAAGTAGCTGAACCACCCGTTCTTGTTCTGGTACCAGACCTTGACGACCGTGAGGTCGAGCGCGTCCGCGGGGAAGACGTCCCCGTTCTCGTTCGTGAACGTCCCGACGACGGGCTGCACCTTGCCGAGATCGGCGTCGGCGCGGACGACGAACGAGCCGGGCTCGTATTCGCCGCGGGCGGCGACGATGCGGACCGTGCCGCCCTCCTCGCCGTCGGCGGGGATCGAATCCGGCAGGCGCTGGACGCCGCTCATCGCCGGCACCGACCACCAGGTCGCGCCGGCCCTGGCCGATGCCGAAGCGGCCAGGACGCCCGCGAGGGCGGACAGCAGGGATCGCACAATCGTTTTGCTCATTTCAACCGCTCCGTTTCAAGTCGTTATCGCGTTGTATTCGGGGTGTCCATCCGTTGCCAATGACTCTACAGGAAAACCTCCGCTTTGGAAACCCGCCACCTGGAGGGGGGGCTGTTCCCGGCGCCCTCAGTTCCCTTCCGTGAAGGAGCGGTCCAAAAGGAACGGAATCACGCCGACGGTGGTGATGCCGTCCTCGTCCGTCCAAGGCTTCTCGTTTCCTCCCGTCACGAGAATCTTGCGGAAGAACCCGCCGCCCTTGCGCAGCGAGGCCGTCTCCCGTCTCCGCTTTTCCGCATCCGGGACCGCGAAGGCGGACTGGACGTGGATCTTCCGGAAGGGCGTGTTCACGACGAAGTCGATCTCCCGGCGGACGTGCCGCTCCTTTCCGTCGGAGGACTCGACGGACTCCACGACGCCCACGTCGACGGAATGGCCGCGCCCGACCAGTTCGTTGTAGATCAGGTTCTCCATGAGGTGCGAAGGCTCCATCTGGCGGAAATTGGTCCGGGCGTTGCGGAGCCCGACGTCCGTGGCATACCACTTCGAGGGGGACGAGAGGTAGCGCCCGCCCTTGACGTCCCATCGGTCGGCCCGCTGGAACAGGAATGCGTCTTCAAGGCTCTTCAGCCACTTGCGGATCGTGGGTTCGGTCGGGCCGGCCTTCCATCGGGAGGAGAACTCGTTCGCGAGCCGTCCGGGATTCGTGAGCGACCCGACGGCCGAGCAAAGAAGGTCGACGACGCGACCGAGGGACTCTTCGTCCTTGATTTTGTAGCGCTCGACGACGTCCCGCAGATAGGTCTTGGAGAACAGGGACACGAGCAGCCGGCGCTTCGCCGTCTCGTCCGGCGCGAGCACGACTTGGGGCAGCCCGCCGGTGTCCATGTAGTCGCGCCAGGCGTCGGCCTTCTCGCCACCGTGGACGGACAGGAACTCGGCGAACGAAAGCGGACGCATCCGCAGCTCCATCCCGCGCCCCCGGAACTCCGTGGCGACGTCCGACGAGAGCATCCGCGAATTGCATCCCGTCACGTAGACGTCCGCGTTCGGGAGCGCCGCGAGCGAATTGAGCGTGTCGTGGAACGTCGTGTAGAGCGAATCTTCGTCCTCCGGCGCGACGCGGGACGGATCGACCCCCTCCTTGAGGACCTTGCGGCAGAGCTGGACCTCGTCGATGAAAACGTAATGCATCCTGCCGTCCTTGCGGATGCGTTCCGCAAAGTGTTCGTAGAGCCGGTTCGGATCCTGCAGCGCCTCGAATGGCTTGAGATCGAGCGAGACGGCGTGGACGTGGGCGTCGTCGACCCCGATGGAGCGTAGATGCTTGCGAAATAGGTTTGAGAGCAGATAGCTTTTCCCGCAACGGCGGACGCCCGTGATGATCTTTACCATCCCGTTGCCCATTGCGCCGACAAGCTGCTTCATGTAGTCCGGACGTTCGATCATGGTCGCCTCGCTTTTGAAAACGGTAGAAAACTACCGAAGTTGAAAACGGCGGAGAGTCTACGCAATCTTTGCGGACCCGTCAATTCCATTTTTGAATCTGGTAGATTCCTACCGGATTCAAAAACGCTGCTTCAGAGTTTCGCGGTCGGCGAGAAGCTCGTCTCCGCGTCCCTGTCCACCAAGGCCTTGAATCGCTCGTAGCCCTTCGACTCGCCGCCCGCGCGCTGGACGAAGAACACGCGCGCGATGCCGCTGCCCCGGTACGCGCAGCCCCAGGTCGACCAGGCGCCGCCGTGCGACATCATCCGGCCGTCCTCCGACACCTGCGCGCCGAAGGAATAGCGCTCGGCGACGCAATCCGGCGTCTGCTTCTCGAACCAGAGCGCCACCGTCTCCGCCTCCAGGACGCGCCGCCCGTTCAGGCCGACGCCCCCGCCGGCGACCATCGCGAAGAACTTGACCATGTCCATCGGCGTCCCGAAGAGCCCGCCGCCGGCCTCGGGGTAGCGGCCGTGGAGGGAGTACGGGTACTGGAGCTGGTCGACGGTGGTCTCCTGCGCCGGCCGGTCGTCCGATAGGACGTATCCCTTGGCCATCCGCCCGCATTGCTCCGGCGTCGGATGGAACGTGGCGTCGCGCATGTCGAGCGGATCGAGGATCCGCTCCTTGAGCAGAACCTCCCACGGCATCCCCGCGACGACCTCGACGCAGGCCGCCGCGACGTCGATCCCCCAGTTCGAATACAGGTACTTTTCGCCCGGCGCCGACACCAGCTCGGCCGCGGCGCCCATCCGCGCGAGCAGCTGCACCGGACGCCGGTCGATGGGCATCCCGGGAAAGAACGGCAGCCCCGACGTGTGCGACATGCACTGGCGCAGCGTCGGGACCCCCGAGCCCCGCCATTCGGGCAGATGGCGGGAGATCGGCTCGTCCAGGGCCAGCTTTCCTTCCTCGACGTACGAAAGCACGAGGGCGCACGCGATCGCCTTCGTGTTCGACGCGAGCCAGCCGACCGTGTCGGCGGCCATCGGCCGTTGCGTCGCGACGTCCGCCACGCCGAAGCACCGGACCGCGAGCTTTCCGCCGGCGCAGCCGATCGCGACGGCGCCCGGGACCTTGCCCGGCCCGGAGCCGATGCAGTCCTTGGGGGAATCCGCGGCGGCGGCCGAAAGCGGCGTGTCTTCCATCCCCTGCCCTCCCGGACCGTTCAGCGGAAGATCAGGAGCGTCATGGGCGGGGAATACGTCGACTCGGTCGCGCCGATGTCGATGTCGGCGACGCCCCTGCGCGAAACGAACTTCACGCGCGGCTGCCCGAAGAAATCCGTCGCCGTCAGGAGACGATCCGCGTAGCCGGCCACGCTGCCCTGGCTCCTGCCCGGCGACGGCCCCTCCTTGCTGTAGGCGAGATACAGCGGCTTCCGCTTGTCGAAGACGGGACGCCCGACGATGCAGCCCTCGCTCCCCGCCGGGGCCGCGTCGGACGAGAGGCAGTACGAGAACGACGCGCCGTTGCCCCAATAGTTCGTCTCGACGCCGTTCCCGCTCAGGTTGCCGTCGATGATGCAGTTCCGGACGACCGCCGAGGCGTCCGCCGCCTGGACGCCGCCGCCGTCGGACCCGCTCCCCATGCGGTTGTCGAGCACCGTGCAATTGAGCACCACGACGGCTCCCGCGAGATAGAGGCCGGAAGCATTGGCCCCGTTGTACGCCATGCCGGCGTTGTTCGTGATCACGCAGTTTTCGATCCGCCCAGCCGTCGCATGAATGCCGCCGCTCGTGTTTTGACCGATCGGATTGCCATCCGTCATCGTATTGCCGTCGATCAGGCACCGCGTCACCAATGCGCCGCTCCCCGTGATTTTCACGGCTCCATGCACACGCCAATTGCCATTGTTCGAACAGTCCGTCACACGGCAGTCCGCCATCGTGCCGCCATCGTCCCCGATCAGGACGCCAACGGGCTCCGACTTCCAGCTTTCGCTCATCCGGCCATGGGCGACCGTCACGTCCTTCAGAATCGCGTCCGCGTCGTTGATGCGGACGACCGGGTAGAATTTCTCGGCCGCGTAGATGGTCGTCTTGTCGCGTCCGGCGCCCCGGACCGTGACGCCTTTCGGAATCGACACATTCGTGAACACGGTGTGCGTCCCTTCGTCCAGGGAGACCAGCACGCCTTCGAACGCCGCCTCCAGCGCCTCGTTCAGGTTGGTCGCCGCGGTGCCGGGGGTGCTGTACGGATACGCGCAATCCGGATTCGCGGCGGCCGTCACGTAGATGGTGCTCTGCACGACGTCGAACGTCACCGTCGCGGCGGCGTTCGTCTGGAGCAGCGCGCTCGACACGCGCAAATCGACCCAGTAGAGGCCCTGCAAAGTCGGTTCCAGCTCGACTTCGGTTCCGTTCCGCCTCAAGGACGTCGCATCGCCATCCCGCCAGATCTCCCACTGGTAGACGAGGTCGTCCGCACCGTCGAAACCGGACACGGACGCCGTCAGCGTCACCGACTCCCCCGTGAAGACCGGATCTTTGCTCTTCACGACCGAGCACGCGACCACGGTCGGATCGAACTCGGCGCAGCCGATGTCGACCGCGCTTTCCAGGATGCGGTCGAGCCCGTAGAAGTCGTCCGTCCCCGCCAGGTTGTATCCAAGGACGGACGCGGCCTTGGCCGTGTCGCCGGCGTTGCGGGCCGGAGAGCCGGATTGCAGATGGAAGTCGCCCGTTCCCGGCGACATGAACATCGGATCGCCCGTCCGGGCGTTCGCGCCGTAGGACACCGTCGGGCACAGGCAGTTGAAGAAGGTCGCGATCCGACCCGCTTCGTCGTTGAAGCCGAAATAGATGTCCGAACCGCTCGGCGCAGTGTTGTCCGCAATGATCGTATTGACGACCACAGGACCGCAGAACTCGCCGTTGATGTTGGACCAGATGTACTGGGCGTCTGGTTCGTCCGCGAGGCCGCCGCCCCGCACGGCCGCCGTGTTGCCGACGATCGTGCAGTTGGCAATCTTCACGGGAGCCCAGGGGTTCGGTTTGAGACTGACGCCGCCGGCGTTCTCGCCGGCATTGGCCCAGACCAGGCAGTTCGCCATCGTGCCGCCGCCCAAATGGATGCGGACGCCTCCGAGGTTGGAGCCGGCGGTCCCTTCGTTGTGGTCGACGAGGCAATGCGTCATGACGGCATTCGCGCCCTCCAGCGTCACGCCCGCCGTCCGGTTGGCGGTGTGGTTGGCGGCCAGCGACTTGCAGCCCGTCACGCGCGCCTGCGTGAGCAGGCCGGCCTTGATCTGCACGCCGACGCCCGTGTAGTTGAAGGCCGTTCCCGCCGTGACGCCCGAAACGGTCAGATTCCGGACGCACGCATCCGCATGGTCGAGCACCAGGCCCGTCTCGAGCGGCGTCGAACCGCTGCCCGCCAAGATGCATGCGTCGCGTCCGGAACCGGTCAGCGTGACGCCGTTCGTCACGTACAGCGTCCGGTCGAACGCATACTTGCCGTCCGCGAGCGTAATGACGTCGCCCGGCTGCGCGTTGTCGATCGCGGACTGGATGGCGGCGATCGTCGACGTGGCCGGCAGGACGACGTCGCCCATCGAAACGGAAGCCGCCGCAACCAGCAGCGAACCCAGCAGTGATTTGTTCATGGTCGTTTCCCTGCGACGTCCGATTTCAGGTTCTCCCCCGGCGTCATTGGACGAAGATCACGACCGCGCCCTTCTTCCCTTCGGCGTGCCCGACGGCCTCGATCTCGGCGCAATAGCTCGCTAGGGCGTTGACGTTTCCGAAGACGATCCTGAGACCGGCGACGTTTTCCGAAAGCACGCCCGTCTCGCAATCGGAAAGGGTCGCCAGGAGGATGACGTTCTGGCTCCTGCCGGCGATGTCGGAAAAGGCCGGGGCGTCCAGCGCGGTCCAGGTGTCCGAACCGGCAAGTTTCACGGAAACCGAGCTGACCGCCAGTTTCGTGTATGTGCTGCCTGCCAGGTAGCACGCCGAAATGCGGAGCCGCTCCAGCGTCATGGCCTTGTCGAGCGTCCACTCCATCGTCGCATTGTTCTGGAAGCCGTAGATATAGGCCGCGCCCCCCGCCGTCGGCACGGACGCGTCCGTCAGCACGCTGGAGTCGTCCGTCGCGTAATTCGTTCCGGCGATGGCACCGCTGGTGAGCGTGCCACGCTTCCCGGCGAGGATGTTGTTGGTCAGCGCCAACCAGTCGCCCGGCGCGACATCCTCCTGCGTCCACAACGCCGTTTGCGCATTGGCGGCCAAGGTCGTGAACGTGCCGGTCCGAACCGTTCCCTTGGCCGTCGCGGCGTTGTTCGAAACGGAGAGCTCGTAGTCGTATTCCGTTCCCGCCGTCAGGCCTTTGAGCTGGTATTCGAACGAGCCCGCCACGCCCGCGGCGATCTTCGTCGCCGCGCCGCCGTCGAGCGCGAGGTAGACGTTGCACGCGGTCGCGTCCGTGCCGGCGTCGGCGATCGAGCCGGAGACCGTCGCCTTGGTCTTCGCCGGAGCGATGCCGAACGAGCCGAGGACGGGACCCGTCGCCTCCGAGGATCCGGCGGCCTCGATCTCGACGATGTAACTGGCGAGCGGGACATCGGCCCCGAAGGCGACCTTCAGGCCGGAAACGCCCTGGGCGAGATACCCGGTGCCGGGATCGGCAAGGGACGCGCAGAGCACGACGTTCTGGCTTCTGCCGCTGTTGTCCAGGAAGCTGGAGCCATCAAGCGCCGTCCATGTATCTGCGCCGAAGAGTTTCACATAAACGGCGCTGATCGAGATGCGTGTGTATGTCGAACCGCCCAGATAGCAGCCCGACACGCGAACCTGCTCCAGAGTCTTCGGCGTCGTGAACGACCACTCGACCGCTCCGGTGTTTTGGAAAGCGACTCTGGATTCGTTGCCGTTCACCGTCGGAACCACGCCGTCCGTCAGAACCGCCATGGAGTCTGTCCCGTATCCGGTTGAGATCGTCCCTGTTTTCGTGCCGGTGAGACCGGCAATCAGGTTGCCGGAAAGCGCCGTCCAGGAGGCGGGCTCGACATCGGTCGTCGTCCACGCCGGCGCGGCGCGAAGGTCCGTGGCGCAGGCGCCCATGAGGGCGAGCAGCAGGGAACGCAGGATCGTCTTGTTCATTTCAATCACTCCTTTTTCCTGTCGTGGGGACGTTGTTTGGGTTAATTTCTTCGTCGGTGGCATTTATACACCAACCCCGGCTCCGTTGGATACCCTCCAACTGGAGGGGGGGATATCCTCGGGCGGCCGGAGCGCGGCGCGCGGCCGGCCGGGTGCGGTCAGTCCGGCATGCCCATCACCGCCTTGAAGAAGCGGTCGTCGGACACCGGGAGGCGGTAGAGGGCGCCGTCGGCGGTCGTGGCGTCCGGGCGGGCGTGGAACGTGCCGTCCAAGGTCTCGCAGCCCAGGATCGTGACGTAGGGGGAGACGCCGTACTCCGGGGCGACCAGCACGCCGAGCTCCACGAACTCGTCGTCCACGGCGATGCTCGTGATCCGGAACGCGATGCCCCAGCTGACGCCGTCCCACTCGTACGTGAGGCCCCGCACCACGATGCGCGCGCCCACTCCGTGCGCGGGATCGGCCGCATCGAACCAGAGGTGGGTCGTGGTGTACGCCTCCGAACGGTCGCCGGGGGACTTCAGCAGCGACGTGGAGGACATCTGGAAATACCCCGTGACCTGGTCGTCGGACAGGGCCGAGAGGTCCAGCGTTCCGCCGGAGATGTTCATCCCGGTTGGCACGATCGTGAATCGTCCCGACCCGGCCGGTGCGCCGCTGTCGACGATCGCGACGGTGCATCCGGTCAGCCAGCATTCGACGATCTCCAGCTCATGGCCGTTGAGGTCGATCGTGAGCGATTTGCCGAGCACCCCCGCGATCACCGGAGGATCGATCACGGCGTCCCTGCCGAGCGTGATCGTGTCGCCGGCCTTCGCCGCGTTGTACGCGTTCGTCCAGCTGTCGTACCCCGTCTCGCCGATGTAGAACATCTTGTCGCCCGGAGGAGGCACGACCTCCTCCTCGAACGTCGCGGCGACGGTCACGCCCTCGGATGGCATCTCGAACGTCGTGCCCGCGAGCGCCGCGCCGTTCGTCGTCACCGATGCGAGCCGGTAGCCCGCCGCCGGCGTCGCCGTCACCGACACGACCGTGCCCGCCGCGACGTTGTTCGTCGCCGACGTCTCGAGCGTGCCGTTCTGCGGCTCCGCGATCGTGATGTCATGGCCTTCGGGCGCCCAGTTCGATCCATCCCACGTGTACGTGCCGCCCTGCACCACGATGCGCGCGCCCTCCGCCTTCGTCGTGATGGCGGACGTGCAGTCCGCGAGCGGGCGGTCGCCGGGAAACGCCAGCAGCGTCGTACCGGACATCTGGAACCTTCCGGTCACCTGGCCGCTGGCCAGGGAGGAAAGGTCGAGAGTGCCGCCGGAGACGTTCATCGAGTAGCCCGAGACCACGAACTGTCCGGCCGGCGCGCCCGTGTCGACGACGTCGATGCTGCAACCTGTCAGCCACCCGCTGGCGTGGCTCAGCGAGCGGCCGCAGAGATCGATCGTGACTGACTTGTTGATCGTCCCGGACGACTGTTTGATCTCGGCATTGGCGCCAACGACGATCGTATCGCCGGCCTTCGCCGCGGCATAGACGTCCGCCCAGCTGTCGTAGCCCGTCCCGCCGATGTAGAACATGTGGGTCGGTTCCCCCTGCTCCTCGAACGTCGCCGCGAGCGTCACGTCCCCGGCTGGCATCGCGAACGTCGCGCCCGCGAGCGCCGCGCCGTTCGTCGTCACCGACGCGAGCCGGTAGCCCGCCGCCGGCGTCGCCGTCACCGTCACGACCGTGCCCGCGGGGATGTCGTTCGTCGCGGACGTCTCGAGCGTGCCGTTCTGCGGCGCCGCGATCGCGATGTCGTAGACCGGCTGGGCCGGGTCGACGTACGTGTAGGTCGCGGTCGCGACCGCGCTCGGGTTCATCCCCTCAGCGTAGGCGCGAGCCTTGACCGTGGTCGTGGCCGTGAGGGGGATCGGGGCGGTATAGGGCGTGCTGGAAGCCGTCGGCGCGTTGCCGTCGAGCGTGTAGCGGATCGTCGCCCCCAACGTCGCGCAGGAGATCGCGACGTTGGTCGACGGAAAAAAAGAGCAGGAGGCGGGGTCGAAGGCCGGGGTCGCGACCGTCTCGGTCAGGTCGCCGCCTCCCGCCGTCGCGTGGCCGGTCGCCTCGACCTCCGCGACGTTGAACCAGTAGTATTCGCACCGGAGGAATACGACCTTCAAGGCGACGACGTTCTCGGCCAGGAGCCCGACGCCGTCGTCCGCGAGGGTCGCCAGCATGAAGCCGCCGACCGACCCGCCGCTCTGGTGGATCGGCGTGCCCAGCGGCTCCCATTCCGACGAGCCGCTCGTCCGGACGTAGACGTCCTCGATGCAGAGCCCGCCGTAGGCCCTCGACACATCATTGTCGGTGCCGGCGATCCGCTGCGTCGTGAAGCGGATCGTCTCGATCGTCTGCGGCTCGTCGAACGTCCAGGAGACGGACGAGTTCTCCTGGAAGCCGACGTAGGCGGAGTTGTCCGGCGTGGACGGCACGGAGGCGTCGGTCAGGTTGTCCGGATTGTTGTTGTATCCGCTGCTCGTGAAGGCGACGCTACCCGAAATCGTACCGGTCTTCCCGGCGAGAATGTTGCCCGAAAGCGGCGACCACGAGGACGCATCGTAGGATGAGACGGTCCACTGCGGATCGGCCGTCGCCGCCGGGGCGGTGCCGAGCGTGTAGGTCGCGGCGGCGACGTCGCTCGCCGCCTTGCCATCGGCGAAGGCGCGGGCCTTGACCGTCGTGTTGGTCGTGAGCGCGATCGGCGCCGAATAGATCGCGCTCGACGCGGTCGGCTCGCTGCCGTCGAGCGTGTAGCGGACCGTCGCGCCGGACGTCGCGCAGGCGATCGTCACGTTGGTGGACGGCGAGAAGAAGCAGGAACCCGGCGTCAGCACGGGGTCCGCGACCTTCCCGGACTCGTCGGGGTCCTCGACCGCCTGCGGCGCGACGGGCGACATCGGGAGGCCGTCGCCGTTGTAGAGGTTGAGGCGCTGTCCGTCCTCCAGGTCGGTGGAGCGGGTGATGCACCAGTAGCCGTAGTGGAACTGCGCGGGGGTCGAAACGCCCGCCGCGCGCAGGACGACGGTCTCGCCCTCGACGGTCGCCTCGGCCTCCTGCCAGGCGCCGTCCGCGCCGCAGAGCGCGAAGCCGCGGATCGGGTCCGAGCCCTTCTTCACCCAGCGGCTCACCGCGATCGACGAGGCCGGCTTCACCCGGCCGGCCGTGAGGCCCTTCGCCGTGCCGGACTTGAAGAAGACGCGGACGGAACCGTCGGCCTCGCGCACCGCGCGGGTGAAGACCGGCCCCTCCGCCTGGAGGTCCGTCTCGCCGTAGATGTCCCTGCGCGCGAAGAGCGACAGCCGGCGGCCGATGAAGTTCTTGTCGACCGGATGGAGGTCGTTCGCGCCCATGCAGGGGACGCAGTCCACGGTGGTGACGAGGCCGTGCGCGCCCGCGTCGGAGGCGTCCCAGAGACGCTGCGCCTCGCGGACGCGGACGTAGTTGTGGCCGACGTCGGCCTCGGTCGGGGCCGGATACTGGTCCAGGCCGACCGTCCCAGCGGATTCGCTGTAGCCGGGCGTGGCGATCTGCACGGCGTAGAACGGCAGGTCGCCGCCGTCGCCCCAGCGGTCGCGGCGGTCCTTCACGAGGACGTCCATCAGCTTCTTGTAGTCGGCCACCGACCGCTGGGCGTCCGAGCAGCCCTGGTACCAGAGGACGGCGCGGAACTTCGCGCGGAGGATCGGCGCCATCATGTTGTTCCAGAACCAGCCGTCCGAGGAAGCGGCAGAACCGGGGGAGTCGATGTCGTTCTTGATGAGGACCGACGGGGCGATCCACTCGCGGATGGCCGTGCCGCCGGACGAGGCGTGAACGATGCCGATCGGGATGTCCTCGCCCCGCGCCTCGTTCGCGTCGCGGACGTAGCGGGCGAAGTTGAGCGCGACGCTGCTGACGTAGTTGCGGTTGGTCCCCGTCGCGGGCGACCAGTCGTATCCTTCGCCGTAGTACTTGTTCCCGTCGTCGACCGGCTTGATGGGAGGCAGGTCGAAGAGCTGCTCGCCGGCCGTCGCGCCCTCGGCGCTGCGCGCGATGCGGAGGAAGCGGATGCCGTCGTCGTCCCGGCAGAAGTCCTTGATCGACTGCGGCTCCTCGAAGTTCGACTTTTTCGTGTCCTCCAGGCGACGGTCCATGTTGCTTTGCCCGGCCGCGAGGAACACGTCGCCGACGAGGACGTCCGAGATCGCGATGGCCTCGTTCGCGTTGTTGGTGATCGTCAGCGTCTGCGGCACGGTTGACAGATCGAACGGCTGCGCGAACGTCGTCTCCCAGTATCCGTCGGAGTCCGTCGTGGCGGTTGCCGCCTGATTGGCGAACGACACGGTCACGGTGCGGCCCGCGGCGTCCTTGCCCCACACGGTGATTTTCTTCCCGCGCTGGAGAACCATGTGGTCCTGCCAGTAGGCGGAGACCGCCAGGTCGCCCGCCGCCGCGACGCCCGCCGCCAGAACGCCGAGCGCGATTCCAATGATTGTCCCGAATTTCATGGTTTTTCTCCTTGCTGGTTCTTGCATGTCCGAAGACGGGGAAAAGCCTACACCCGCTCCCTTCCGCCGAAAACCCGCCAACTGGAGGGGTGGAAACTTGCGGGCGTCTGTGACATAATTGCCGCCATGAAGAACACGCTCCGGACGCTTCTGCCCGCGCTTCCGTGGATCGCGCTCGCCGCCGACCCCGCCGGCGTCGCGACGAACGCGGACGTCCGGTCCATGATGGACGTCTGGGACCGCACGGCGCCGGGGCTCCACAACTACTTCGCGCTGACGGGCACCGTCCACCGGATCCTCGCGTCCGTCCGCACCGCGTCGGCCGTCCCCTGCTTCGTCCTCGACGACGGAGAACTGCTCGTGTCCGTGTTCAGCGAAGCGGACCTGCCCGGCGGCCTGCGCCCCGGCGACCGCATCGTCGCGAGCGGCGTCTTCGGCCTGCAGAAGCACGACTACGGCAACGAGCCATACGCGACCGTCCGCGAAATCCGGGTTCTCGGGCCCGGCCCCGAGGTCCGGCCGGCCCCGCGGACGCTCCAGGACCTGTCGGGCGTCCGCGACGACCTGCGGCTCGTCCGGACGGCCGGGACCGTCATCGACTGGCGCACGAGCGAGGAGGATCCCGACTACCTCTGCCTGACGCTGAAGGACGGCCCGACGACCATGCCGGTCTTCGTCCCTTCGCGGGACCCGGACGCCGCCGACCGGCTGCTGGAATCGCGGGTCGCGGTCGTCGGCACGTTCCACCGCGCGCTCCAGTCCGTGCGCCGGTACGCGCGGCCGCTGATCGTCTCGCGGCTCGAGAACGTCGAGGTGCTCTCCCCGCCGCCCCCGCCGGACAGCGTCCCCGCCCTCGAGCGGAAGATCTACCTGACGCCCAAGGACATTCTCACCCTCGGCAAGCGCAAGGTCGACGGCGAGATCGTCGCCGTCTGGCAGGGGAACAACCTGCTCCTGCGGGAGGACGACGGGCGCATCGTCCGCGTGAAGCTCTCGCACCGCAACCGGACCGCTCCCCGCGCCGGCCTGCGCGCGACGATCTGCGGATACCCCGAGACGGACCAGTTCAACATCATCCTCGGCACGGCGACGATCTCGTCCGCCGGGCCCGGGACGCCCGCGCCGCAGCACCCCGTCCGCCTCGCGTCCCTGGCCGACGTCATCGGCCGGAACCCGTCCGGGACGGCCACCTTCGAGACGTCCTTCTACGGGAAGCCCGTCACGCTCGAAGGCACGGTCCGGAACCTCCCCCCGCCCGGCGACGCGGGGGGGCGCATCGGCCTGGACTGCGACGGCCATCCCGTCCAGCTCGACACGAGCGCCTGCCCCGAGGCGACCGAGGGGCTCGAGCTCGGATGCCGGATCGAGGCGACGGGCGTCTGCCTCCTGGAGACGAACGACTACGACGCCCAGACCGACATGCCCCACATCAGCGGGCTCACGCTCGTCCTGCGCGGCCGGGGCGACATCGCCGTCGTCTCGCGCCCGCCCTGGCTCACCCCCGGGCGGTTCCTCGTCATCCTCTCCGCCATGGCCGGCGTCCTCGCCCTCTTCCTCGTCTGGAACGCCTCGCTGCGCGTCCTCGTCGAGCGGCGCGGGCGCGAGCTTGCGCGCAAGCAGGTCGAGGCGGCCCACGCGAAGCTCAAGACCATCGAGAGGACGCGCCTCGCGACCGAGCTGCACGACTCCGTCGTCCAGAACCTGACGGGCGCGGCGCTGGAGATCCGCGCGGCCCAGGCGGCCCTGCCCAGGGCGGACGGAGACCCGGGCCCGCACCTGGACATCGCGCTCAAGACGATCGACTCCTCGCGCGCCGAGCTCCGGAACTGCATCTGGGACCTCCGCAGCCGTGCGCTCGAGGAGAACGACGCCGGCGAGGCCGTCCGCATCACCCTCCAGCCGCACCTGGCCGGCGCGCGGCTGGACGTGCGCTTCGACGTGCCGCGGCGGAGGATCCCCGACAACGACTTCCACAACATCCTCTGCATCGTCCGCGAGCTCGTCGTCAACGCCGTCCGCCACGGCCGCGCGACGGCGCTCAAGGTCGACGGCGCGCTCGACGGCGGCCGCCTCCGCCTTTCCGTCGAGGACGACGGATGCGGCTTCGACCCCGCGGCCCGCCCCGGCATGGAGCAGGGGCACTTCGGGCTCGAGGGCGTGATGGAGCGGGTCAAGGCCCTGGACGGCACGGCCGACATCGCGAGCGCGCCCGGCGCGGGGACCCGCGTATCCATCGACATCCCCCTTCCCGAGGAGACCGAAACATGAGCAAGATTTCCATCCTGGTCGCCGACGACCACAAGATCGTCCGCATGGGGCTCAAGTCCCTGTTCGCCGCGGAAAAGGACCTCGCCGTCGTCGGCGAGGCCGACGACGGCGCCGCGGCCGTCCGCCAGGCGCTCGCGCTCGCCCCCGACGTCATCGTCATGGACCTGGTGATGCCGAAGAAGGACGGCGTCGCCGCCACCGCCGAGATCCACGCCCGGCTCCCGGAGACCAAGATCGTCGTGCTCACCTCCTACTCCACGTCGGACACCATCGCCGCGGCGCTCGCGGCGGGCGCGGCGGGCGCGGTCATGAAGTCGGCGGACGACGGCACGCTGCTCACGGCCGTCCGCACCGTCGCCGCCGGCCAGACCTTCATTTCCCCCGAGGTCAAGGGGCTCCTCGCGTTCGACCCCCCCGCGCCGGCGCTCTCGCCCCGCCAGCAGGAAGTGCTCGTCTCGCTCGTCAAGGGCTTCAACAACACCGAGATCGCCGCCCAGCTCGGCATCAGCCGGACGGTCGTGAAGGAGCACGTCGAAAGCCTGCTCGTCAAGCTCGGCGCCGCCAACCGCACCGAAGCCGCCGCCATCGCCCTGCGCAAGCACCTCGTGGACGCCTGAGCCGGCCGCGCGCGGAGGCCGCGCAAGCGCGGCCACGGATGCCCGCGGGGA
>JAFPUX010000062.1 GCA_017413145.1 Kiritimatiellia bacterium
CGGCCGCGGGCCGGTCGGACTTGGACGCGGGTTTCCCGTCCACTCGGACGCCGCCCGCGGCGAAACACGCCGCGACGAGCGCGCGCGTCGACCCCGGCGCGCGCGCCAGCACGGCCTTGTCGAGCCGCCCCGCGGCGGCGTCGGCATCGGTGAACTCGAAGGAGAAGTCCAGCATGTCCGGCTAGACCGCGCAGAGCAGGCCCTTGAGGTAGCGCGTCTCGGGGCAGGCCAGCGAGACGGGGTGGTCCGGCGGCTGGTCGAAGCGCGCGAGGATCGCGGCGTCGCGTCCGGCGTCGAGCGCCGCTTCGGCGACGACGGTCTGGAAGAGCGCCGCGTCGACGGCGCCGGAGCACGAGAACGTCGCGAGGAGCCCGTCCGGGCGGAGGAGTTTGAAGGCGAGCAGGTTCACGTCCTTGTAGGCGCGGCAGGCGCGTTCGACGCGGGCGCGCGAGTCTGCGAACTTCGGCGGGTCGAGGACAATCAGGTCGAACGACCGCCGGGCGTCGCGGAACGCGCGCAGCTTCTCGAAGAGGTCGCCGCGGACGCGCTCGACCGGCGGGTCCGCGAGGCCGTTGCGCGCGAGGTTGCGCGAGAGGGCGTCGAGCGCGGCTTCGGACGCGTCGAGCGCGAGGACGGACTTGGCGCCGCCGCGCAGCGCGGCGAGCGCGAAGCCGCCGTCGTAGCAGCAGGCGTCCAGCACGTCGCGCCCGGCGGCGAGGGCGCCGACGCGCGCGTGGTTCTCCGCCTGGTCGAGGTAGGAGCCGGTCTTCTGGCCGCCGGCGAGGTCGACGACGCTCCGGACGCCGTCCAGCGAGATCTCCACGGCGGAAAAGTCCGGCTCGGGCGCGCCGGGGCGCAACGCAAGCGGGCCGTTGCGCGGCTCGAGTCCCTCGCGTTCGCGCGCCGGGGCGTCCGAGCGCTCGTAGACGGCGCTGCAGCGCGGGAAGACGTCGAGCAGCGCGGCCGCGAGGTCGCCGCGCATGCGCTCGAAGCCGGGCGCGAGGATCTGCACGCAGAGGACGTCCGCGTAGCGGTCCACGACGAGGCCCGGGAGGCCGTCCGATTCGCCGTGGACGGCGCGGAAGGCGTTCCGCTCCGGATGCGCCGCGCGGAACGGCGCGCGGCGCGCCCACGCGGCCTCGAGTTTCTCGCGGAGCCACGCCGGGCCGGGCGCGGCGACGTCGGCGCCGAAGGAAACCATGCGGACGCGCAGCGCGGACGCGGGCGACCAGAAGCCGGTGCCGAGCGGCTCGCCGCGCGACGAGCGGACGACGACCGCCGCGCCGGGCGCGGGGTCGCCCTCGACGGCGGCGACGGCGCCGGAGAAGATCCAGGGATGGCGGCGGAGGACGGACTTTTCGCGTCCGGGGCGGAGCGTGACGGCGTTCATGGCGTTTGGCGGTCGAAGTATGCGGAAAGCGCCGCCGAAGTCAAGTGCAAAGCGCGCGTTGCGCGGGCGGAACGGGTGTGGTAGACTTGCCGGCATGGAACCCTTTGCCGAACCGCGCGGCGTGCCGCCGCTGATGCGGCCGGGCGAGACCCGGCAGTCGTGGGAATCGGAGCGCCGCGCGCAGCTGCGCGAGCTTCTCGAGCGCCAGTGCTACGGTTTTCGTCCGGTCGAACGTCCGCCGCAGCTCCTGTTCTCGCAGGTCCCGCACGATCCGCGTTCGCTCGAGGCGGACGACGCGCCGGTCCTCGGCGGCGCGGCCTTCCGCCGCCGCATGCGCTGCGACTACGGCGGCCCGTACGGCACCGGTTCGTTCCCGTTCACCGCCTACGTCCCGAAATCGGACAAGCCCGTCCCCGCGTTCGTCTTCATCGCGCTGCATCCGCTCGAAGAGTACGTCGGACCGTTGCGCACGAACGCGTCCGTCTGGGCGGTCGAGACGCTCCTGAAACGCGGCTACGCGGCGATCGGATTCGACATCCACGACGTGACGCCCGACATGTGGCACGGCAACACGCGCGGCGCGTTCGCCGCGTTCTGCGAGGTGGAGCGGCTGTACCGTCCGCGCGACGAATGGGGCTGCCTCTCCGTCTGGGCGTGGGGCGCGAGCCGCGTCCTCGACTGGATCGGAACCGAACCCGGCCTCTTCGACGCGAAGCGCGTCGCCGTGATCGGGCACTCGCGCGGCGGCAAGACCGCGCTCCTCGCCGGCGCGTTCGACGAACGTTTCGCGATGGTCGTCTCGAACGACTCCGGCACCGGCGGCGCGAAGCTGCACCACGCGGACCTGCCCGGCTCCGAGCAGATCATGCACTCCGTCCGCACCAACCAGTTCTGGTACTGCCGCGACTACACGCAATGGGTGAACCGCGACCGCGACGTCCCGTGGGACCAGCACATGCTCGTCGCGCTCTGCGCGCCGCGCCCCGTCTGCATCGGCTCGGCGACGGACGACAAGTGGGCCGGTCCGCGCGGCGAATACGCCACCGCGCGCCTCGCCTCGCCCGCGTGGGAGCTCTACGGCCGCAGGGGTCTCGTCTCCGACGGCTTCCCCGCCCCGGACGCGCCGCAGCAGGACGGCTTCGTCTCGTACCATCTCCGTACGGGCGAACACGCCCTGACCGACTTCGACTGGGGCGTCTACCTGGATTTCGCGGACAAGAGGATGCGACCGGCTAGCCGAACGCCTGCTCGAGGTCGGCGATGATGTCCTCGGCGGCCTCGATGCCGCAGGAGAGGCGGATGAGGCCTTCGGGGATGCCGGCCTCCTTGAGCTGCTGCGAGGAAAGCTGGCGGTGCGTGTGCGAGGCGGGATGGAGCACGCAGGTGCGGCTGTCCGCGACGTGCGTCTCGATGCTCACGAACTTGAGCCGGTCGATGAACTTGCCGGCGTCTTCGCGCGTGCCCTTTACGGCGAAGGCGATGACGCCGCACGTTCCGTTCGGCATGTACTTCTGCGCGAGCGCGTGGTCCTTGTTGTCGGGGAGGCCGGGGTAGTTGACCCATTCGACCTCGGGGCGGCTCTGCAGGAATTTCGCGACGGCGAGCGCGTTCGCGCAGTGGCGCGGCATGCGCAGGTGGAGCGTCTCGAGGCCGATGTTGAGGAGGAACGCGCTGAAGGGCGAGGCCTGGGAGCCGAGATCGCGCATGAGCTGCGCGACGAGCTTCACGGTGTAGCCCATCTTGCCGAACTTCTTCGTGTAGGTGAGGCCGTGGTAGGAATCGTCCGGCGTCGTGAGGCCCGGGAACTTGTCCGCGTGCGCGTCCCAGTCGAAGTTGCCCGAGTCCACCACGACGCCGCCGGTCTGGCACGCATGGCCGTCCATGTACTTCGTCGTCGAGTGCGTGACGATGTCCACGCCCCACTTGAACGGTTGGCAGTTGATCGGGGTGGGGAAGGTGTTGTCGACGATGAAGGGGACGCCGTGCGAATGCGCGAGGCGCGCGAACTTCTCGAGATCGAGGACGCGGACGCCGGGGTTCGTGAGCGTTTCGCCGAAGACGGCCTTCGTGTTCGGGCGGAACTTCTTCGCGAGCTCCTCCTCGGGGAGGTCCTGGTCGATCAGCTCCACCTCGATGCCCATCTTCTTCATCGTGACGGTGAAGAGGTTCGACGTGCCGCCGTAGATCGCGGCGGCCGAGAGGACGTGGTCGCCGGCCTGGGCGATGTTGAAGAGCGCGTAGAAGTTCGCGGCCTGGCCGGACGAGGTGAGGACCGCGCCGACGCCGCCCTCGAGCTCGCGGATCTTGTCCGCGACGACGTCGTTCGTCGGGTTCTGGAGGCGCGTGTAGAAGTAGCCGGTGGCCTCGAGGTCGAAGAGCTTGCCCATTTCCTCGCTCGTGGCGTAGCGCCACGTCGTGGACTGGTAGATGGGGAGCTGGCGCGGCTCGCCGTTCTTGGGCTTCCAGCCGCCCTGGATGCAGATGGTGTCGGGTTTCATGGTTCGGTGGTTCGGTGGTTAAATGGTTTGGTGGTCAGGTCGCGGGGGTTGGGGAGAGGAGCTTGGCGCGCTTGGCGACGATGTAGGTGCAGACGTTGTCGCCGGCGACGTTGCAGCAGGTTTCGAACATGTCGAGCACGGGGTTGATGCCGAGCGCGAGCGCGACGACCGTCGCGACCTGGTTCGGCTCCAGGCCCATGTTCTCGAGCACCATGAAGAGCAGGAACACCGAACCGCCGGGGATGCCGCCCGCGCCGATCGACGCGAACATGACCGACACGACGAGCACCGCGAGCTGCCCGGCCGTGAGGTGCAGGCCGAACATGTTCGCGGCGAGGATCACGAAGACCGGGAGGTGCACGCAGACGCCGTCCATGTTGACCGTGGCGCCGAGCGGCAGCGAGAAGCTCGAGAGCGAGCGCGAGACGCCGATCCCGTCCATCGCGCGGAACGACACGGGGAGCGTCGCCGCGCTGGAGCGCGTGACGAACGCGGTGAGGAGCGGCTGGCGGATGCGCGCGAGGACGCGGTAGGGGTTCTCGCGGCAGAGCAGGAACACGGCGAGCGGGTAGACGACCAAGACCATCGCGGCGACGCCGGCGAGCACGCATCCGACGATGCGGACGTACGGCCCGAACAGCAGCGTGCCGTTTTCGGCGAAGTTGCAGAACGTGAGCGCGAAGACGCCGAAGGGGAAGTAGGCCATCACCCAGTCGATGAGCTTGAACGCGGCGTGCTGGACGCCGTCGAACGCCTGCAGCATCGCCTCGACCGCGGGCTTGTTCTTCCCGGCGTCGACGAGCGCGCGCGCCGCGAGGCCGAAGAGGATCGCGAAGACGATGATCGGCAGGAACTTGCCCTCGGCGAGGGCGGCGAAGGGATTCTGGAAGAGGCTCGTGAGGAAGACGCCGAAGCCGGCCGAAGCCGAGTTGACGGACAGCGCCTTCACGCCGTCCATGTAGCGGCCGGCCGTCTCGGCGGCGGCGGCCATGGAGGGATTGAGCGCGAACGCCATCGCGACGCCGAAGACCGTGGCGAAGAGCGACGTGGCGAAATACCAGGCGAGCACGGTGCCGCCGATGCGGCCGGAGCTGCGAAGCGGCATGCTCGCCGCGCCGAGCACGAGCGAGAAGAAGATGATCGGGTAGACGACCATCTTGAGCATGGAGACGAGCACGGCGCCGAACGGCGAGGCGACCGCGACGAGCCGGTCGAGCGTTTCGGACGACGCGAAGCGGGATGCGGCGAGGCCGAGGGCGATGCCGAGGAGGAAGCCGGCGAGAATGCGCCAGACGAGGGGAAAACGGGATTGCTTGGACATGGTGTCGTTGGTTGCGCGTTGGCGCAGAGGATAGCCGAAACGGCGTGCGAAAGCAAGGCGGCGGCCCGGCTTACGTCTTGGCGGGGATGCCGGCGGCGGCGCGGATCATCTCCATCGTCGCGACGCGGCGGCGCGCCTGCGCGAGGTCGATCGTCGGTGCGGCGCCCGCGGTGATGACGCGGTAGAGGTTCTCGTAGAACTCCTGCGTCGGTCCGGGAGGAGGCGGGGCGCCGGCGCCGAGGTTCGCGGTCGCGTCCGCGGCGTCCCAGGAACCGGTCTGCCACTCCAGCTTCTCGCCGTTGTAGCTGCGGTCGGGCGTGGAATGCAGGTCGAGCGGGCGCGGGGGCATTTTGTCGAAATCGACCCACTTCCACTCGAGGTGCTTGTCGGTGCCGTGGAGGCCGCCGCGGGTGCCGCAGACGACCCAGCGCTCCTGGCCGCAGGCCCAGACGTTGGCGAGCTCGACCTCGACCGACGGGCGGCCCCTGCCGCGGAGGACGAACTTGAGGTCGTCCTCGGCGTCGCCGCTGCGGAGGTAGCCGCCGGCTTCGGCCCAGACCTCGTCGGGGAGGACGTCGCCGAAGAGCGTGACGGCGTGGTCGACGACGTGCGGGCCGTTGTTGTTGAGGTTGCCGCCGGCCATCGAGCGCACGGTCTGCCAGTCCCAGCGGCGGCCGAAGCCGTGCCAGCACAGGCGGATGCGGAAGACGTCGCCGATGAGACCCGACTCGCAGATCTCCTTCACCTTGAGGAAATCCTTCTCGAGGTGGCGCTGCTGGAAGGGGACGAGCACGCGGCCGCTCTCCTTCGCGGCGGCGGACATCGCGTCGACGTCCGCGACCGTGAGGCCGAACGGCTTCTCGCAGAGCACGTGCTTGCCGGCGCGGAGGGCCATCTCCGCGTACTTGGCGTGCGTGGGGTTGTAGGTCGCGACGACGACGAGGTCGAGGTCCGGGTCGGCGATCAGGCTCTCGGCGTCCGGGTAGGCGCGGCAGCCGAGCTCGGCCGCGGACTGCGCGACGCGTTCCGGGATGAGGTCGGCGACGGCGGCGATCGTGTAGAGCCCGGGGGCGGTGCGGAGGTAGGCGGCGTGGATGCCCCAGCCGCTGCGGCCGAGGCCGGCGATGCCGACGCGGATCGGTTTTTCGTTCATGGCGGTGTTCGTTCGGGTCGTTTGGAGTATGCGGGAATCAGGGCTGCGGCGGCGGGAGCGGCGCGGCGTTCACTCCTTTCTCGACGAGGCGCGCGCGGTGGACCTCGAGGCGTCGCAGGAAGTCCTCGTAGGGAGGCTTGCGCGCCGGGCCGCACCAGAGGCATTCGGCGAGGGCGCAGCCGCGCGGCCACAGCTTCCATTCGAGAACGGCGGGCATCGCGGTCCGCTCGGTCCAGTTGCAACCCTCGCCCCCGAGGACGCGGTGGTGCAGCTCCGGCGGGATGCCGAGGAGCGGGTCGAACCGGTAGCAGAGGTCGAGCGGCTTCTGCTTGTCGAAGGTGTAGACGTACGGGTCGTCGGGGAGGCCCTGCGGGTAGTCGAAGTAGACCCAGCGGCTGTTCGCCATCACGAGGTCGTGGCCGGCGGCGGCGAGCGACGCGGCGGAGACGAAGTTGGACGGCCCGCCGCCCGCGCCGCCGGCGCCGCGCCAGCGCATGCCGATGGCGTTCGTGGAGATGCCGTCGCCGAGGAGGTACTCGTCCCAGCCGATCGCGCGCTTGCCGCGCGCCTCGAGGAACCGGACCATCCGCGCCGAGAGCCAGGTCTGGAGCGCGTCCTCGTCGGCGAGTCCCTCGGCCCGGATGCGCGCCTGGCACTTCGGGCACTCGCGCCAGCGGTTGCGCGAGCATTCGTCGCCGCCGATGTGGACGACGCCGTACGGGAAGAGCCGGCAGACGTCGTCGAGCACGTCCTCCAGGCACGCGATCGCCGCGTCGTTGCCGACGCAGAGCTCGTTCCAGCCGGTGCGCTTGCCGTCCGCGTCGGTGCAGGCGAACTCCGGATGCGCGGCGAGGACCGAGCCGAAGTGGCCCGGCATCTCGATCTCGGGGACGATCTCGATGTGGCGCGCGGCGGCGTAGGCGACGACGTCCTTCACCTGAGCCTCGGTGTAGTAGAACGGGCCCGCGAAGTCCTCGCCGCGGTTCTCGTCGGGTCGGCCCTCGATCGCCCGGCCGCGCTTCTCCGCGGACGCGGCCGCGAGCTCGGGGTGCGACGGGACGTCGAGCCGCCAGCCCTGGCTGTCGACGAGGTGCCAGTGGAAGCGGTTGAGCTTGTGCGCGGCCATGAGGTCGAGGAAGCGCTTCACCTCGTCCGCCGTGAAGAAGTGGCGGGAGACGTCCAGGTGCATCCCGCGCCAGCCGAACGCGGGGGCGTCCTCGATCTCGACGCACGGGCGCGAGCCGTCGGGCCGCGCGAGCTGCTCCAGCGTGACGCCGGCGTAGAATCGGCCAGCGGCATCCGAGCTCGCGACCGTGACGCCGTCCTCCGCGACCGAGAGGCGGTAGCCCTCGGCGGGAACGGAGGCGTCCTCGACGTAGCGCACTTCGGCGGAGGCGGGTGCGGCGCCGCCCGTTTCGACCAGCTTCGCCGGCTGCGGCACGAGGGCGATCGCCGTGAGGAGTGCAACGGGTTCCATGACGTGTCGTTTTACCGGACCCCGCCACGGTAGTCGTAGCGGAGCATTGCATTGGCTTCGTCGCAGTTCGCGAAACGCTCCGCGTCCCCGTCCCACTCGAGGCGGCGGCCGAGCTTCCAGGCGATGTTCGCGAGGTGCGAGAAGAGCGTCGAGCGGTGGCCTTCCTCGAGCGTGCAGAGCACGGCCGGGTCGCGGTCGAGGCAACGCGCGACGAAGTCGTCGATGACCGGGCACGTGCAGCTCGCGGCCTCGCCGCCGTCGCGCAGCGCCGGCTCGTGGACGAACCGCACCGGCTCGAACGCGGGCTTCGGCGGGTTGCCGAACTCGCGGTTCGGCACCGGGTTGATCTCGAAGCCGCTCTGCGAGGCGATGACCTGCGCGTCGCCGGACGAGAGCTCCAGCTCGCCGCGCACGCTCCCCTCCGGGATCGGCCGCGCGAAGGAGCCCTCGAACACGTTGAACTCGAGCATCTTGCCGCTCGCGAACTCGTAGAGGCACGTCATCGTGTCGGGAATCTCCGAGTCGGAGCCGGGCGTGAAGTACTTGCCGCCGACGGCGGTCACGGCGCACGGCCATTTCTCGTCCATCATCCAGCGCATCGCGTCGAGGTAGTGCACGCCCCAGTTGCCGACCTGGCTGGAGAAGTCCGGGTGCCAGCGGAAGAAGTAGGGCGCGGTCGTGAACTTGTAGGGGCGCTCCGCGCGCGGGCCGAGCCACGCGTCCCAGTCGAGCCCGGGCGGCGGCTCGCACGGCGGGCACGCGCCGATGCCGTTCGGGAAGATGTTGCTCGTGCGCGCCGCGCGCCCGAGGCGGACCGTGCCGTACTTCCCCGAGTCGAGTTCCTTCTTGAGGCGCTGGTACGGGACGCACCCGCGGCGGTTGAGACCGACCGCAACGATGGCGCGCGAGGCCTTCTGCGCGTCGATCATCTCGCGGCCCTCGAAGACCGCCGCCGTCAGCGGCTTTTCGCAGTAGACGTCCTTGCCGGCGCGAATCGCGGCGATCGTCATGATCGCGTGCCAGTGGTCGGGCGTCGCGATGCAGACGGCGTCCACGTCCGGGTCGGCGAGCAGCTCGCGCCAGTCCTTGTAGAGCTTGCACGTCCCGGCCGCCACGCGCGCGGCGATCGCCGCCTCCTCGGGCTTCGGGGCGCCGTCGGGTCCGCGGAACGACGGAACGCGCCCCTTGAGCCCCCACTCGAGGAAGCGCGGGTCGAACGCCGATTCGTCGCGCTTGAGGAACGGCTCGTAGACGTCGCAGAGCGCCGTCACCTCGACCGCGGGGTTGCGCAGGAAGAGGTGGAGCAACTGCGTGCCGCGGTTGCCGACGCCGACGAAGCCCATGCGCACGCGCTCCTTCGAGCCGCCGGCGCGGAGGATGTTCGGGACGGGTGCTGCGGTCGGTTCGTTCATGGGAGTTTCTCCTGGAAGAAGGCGAGCTCGCGGCGGACGTCCGCGAGCGGGTCGGCCTTGTCGAAGGCCCATTCGAAGTGGAGGATGCGCGGGACGCGCGGCGCGTGCGCCGCGACGAGCTCGCGCACCTCGTCCCAAGGCACGACGCCCTTTCCGGCCGCGACCATCTCGATCTCGAACGGACGCTCCGGCGTGCGCGGCGGCGCGTAGCGGAAGTCCTTGAGGTCCAGCGCCGCGATCCACGGCGCGACGAGCTCGAAGCCGTGCCGCCACGCGCCGCCCGTCTGGAAGAACGCGTACATCGGGTCGAACTCCAGCCCGACGCTCGCCGGGTCGAGGTCGCGGAGGCATTCCCAAAGGTCCCAGACGACCGAGCCGAACACGCGCGGGCCCCACCACGGCGAGTGGTTCTGGTAGGTCGCCTTCACGCCCGTCCGCGCGCCGAGCGCGGCGAAGCCCGCGAACGCGCGCCGGAAGCGCTCCAGCGTCTCGCGCGGCGACTCGTGTGGCTCGTCATAGAGCAGGTAGGCGGGGCGGAAGAGCTCCACGCCGCAGTCGGCCGCGACGCGCAGCAGCTCCTCCGCCTCCGGCGCGGCGGGGTCGGCGATCGCGGTGCAGATCGTGCGGCAGCGCAGTCCGCGGGATGAGGCGATCCGCACGAGCCGAGGCAGGTCTTCTTTCGCGCGCGCCGGCTCGACGTGCCCGCCGGGGCGGACCGTCCACTGCACGCCGTCGCATCCCGCCGCGGCGAGGAGGTCGCACAGTTCCTCCGGTCCGCGCAGGACGGGCGGCTGGAACATCTTCGAGAAGACGTGGTATTCGGGCGTGTCGTGCATGGCGCGCGGATGGCGTGGCGGGGTCAACGTCGCGGACGGCGGAGGTCCTGCCGTTCGTAGAGTTCGGGGCGGCTTTCGTCGAGGTAGAGCTGGTACGGGTCGCCGTCGCCGGGGCCGACGGAGAGCCAGTGCGTGCGGACGCGCGCGGCGAGGTCGACGTCCGCCCACGCGTAGCCGCCGTCTTCGAGCGTCTTCGCGAGCCACGCGCCGTCGCGGCCGATGACGCCGCTCGGCAAATGCCCTTGGCGGGTGGCGAGAAGCGTCGGGATTCCGGTGTCGACCGAGCGCACGGGGAATACCATCTCCATGTGGTCCGCCGCCCCGCCCGCGAGCGGGAAAAGCAGCAACTCCGCGCCCTTGCGGCGCAGGAACTTCGCCGTTTCGGAGAACCAGTTGTCCCAGCAGGTGAGACAGCCGACGCGCCCGAAGTCGAGATCGAGCACGCCGAAGTCGTCGCCGGGCAGGATGCCCGACATGTATTCGCCGCTCGTGAGCGTGGCCTTGCGGTAGACGCCCGCGAGCCGGCCTGCGCGGTCCGCGACGAAGGTGGTGTTGTGGAACGTCCCGGCGTCCGTGCGCTCGCGGACGTTCATCGCGACGTGGCAGCGGTGCGCCTCGGCCCAGCGCGACGCGAGCGCGAACGACGGCCCGCCGGGGACGCGCTCCGCGGTCTTCTCCGGGCAGGGCGTTCCCGTGTCCGCGAAGAGTTCGGAAAAGAGCACGATGTCGGGATGCGGGAGTTCGGCGGCGATGCGGTCCAGGCACGCTTCCATGCGGCCGAGCCGCTCCGCGACGACGGCGGCGGGGTCGTCCCAGCCCGCGGCCGCGGCGGCGGTACCCTCGTCGCGCCAGTCGACCGACTTGCGTTCGTGCGGGTTGGCGACGACGCAGCGCACGACGCGCGGCGGCGGGGCTTCGGCCGGTTCGGCGGCGAAGCCGCGGACTTCGACGTCCATGCGGTGCCACTTGGCGACGATCTCGACGCGCGCCACGCGGCAGCCGTCCGGGACTTCGAGCACGTCGTCGAAGACGCGCTCGGCGCCGTCGTCCGCGCAGCGCACGAAGTCGCGCCGCAGGAACGGAACGCCCTTGCGCGCGCCGCGCGCCGGGTCGTACCACGTGACGAGCATCGCGAGGTCGTTGTAGAGGGCGGTTTCGTCCGGTCCGAGCGCAACGCGGACCTCGGCGCGGAAGCGCACGCCGCGCGACGCGACGGCGATTTCCCGCTCCCACCATGCGCAGGCTCGGCGAGACGGCAGGCGGATCGAGAGCGAGCCGTCCGCGTCCGCGCGTCCCTCGGCGCGGTCGGGCGCGAGCGGTGCGTTGAAGAAGGTCCAGTCTTCCGGTCGTTTCCGCGATTCGTTCATCGTTTTCCGGGGGCGGGTTCGAAGCGGAAATCGCGGACGAGGAGGCCGGCGCGGCCGGTGGACGGAAGACCGGTGTACTGGAGGGTGATGCGCGCGATTGCGGTCGCGCCCTCCGGGAGGAGCTTCGCGAGCGGGATGCGGACGGTCTGCCAGCTGTTCGGGTCGTCGTCGACCTGCCCGTCCTCGACCGGCGGGTCGCGCACCCACGGGCCGTCTGCCTCCTTCTTGTCCGGGATCGGGCACGTCAGCTGCACGCGGAAGCGCTGGCGTCCCGTGTCGCGGCGCCCGAGCGGCGTGCGGCCGCCGTTCACGTCGAAGGCGAGGACCGCCGTGGCGGGGTCTTCGGGAAGCGCGACGTGACGCAGGGGCGAGAGCCACGCGTAGCCCCAGTCCTCGGCTTTGTCATCGACGGCCAGCTCGATGCCGCCGTCGCGACGGATCGTCTCGACGCCGTGCAAGCCTTTCGCGCGGAGCCGGCGCAGGGCGAACGGGCTCTCTTCGGGTCCGCCGTCCGCAAGAATGCGGACGCCCCAAACCGAAACCGCCGACGCGCTGCCTTCGGGGCGCTTGTCCTGCAGCTGCAGCGAGAATTCGCGGAAGGGCGCGCGGAGGCCGTCCGCCGCGAGGTCGAGCGGGAACGAGACGCGCCACGTGCCGGGCAGGCCCGTTTCGCGGACGAAGGAATCGAGCGGCACGTAGCCGCCGTTCTTTCCGATGCGGATCTGCAGCGGCGGGAGCGGGCGCAGATCGGGGGCGGTGAGGAGGAACTCGAGATCCGCGCGGGAGGCGGAGTCAGGGGCGGAGACCGGATCGGGATACTGGATGGAGCAACCGGCCCAGGGGCGGGACTCGGCAAAGGAAATGTTCACAAATCCCAACTGTTCACAATTGTCCACAAATCCCAAATCCAAATTTGAAAACTCCGCGGACTCCGCGAACTCCGCGTGAGATTTTGACTCCGCGGACTCCGCGAACTCCGCGTGAGATTTTGACTCCGCGGACTCCGCGAACTCCGCGTGAGATTTTGACTCCGCGGACTCCGCGAACTCCGCGTGAGATTTCGACTCCGCGGACTCCGCGAACTCCGCGTGAGATTTTGACTCCGCGGACTCCGCGAACTCCGCGTGAGATTTCGACTCCGCGAACTCCGC
>JAFPUX010000063.1 GCA_017413145.1 Kiritimatiellia bacterium
CGCCGCGACGAAGCCTGGAACGCGTGGTTCTCGGCCTTGGAGCGCGCGGTGGCGGGGTGCCACACCCCGCCACGGGAGCTGCTCGCCCGCAACCCCGTGCGCCGCGGCGCGCCCATCCGGCGGCTTTGTTCGTTCTCGGTCCACGAACCGCCAACCGCCGAAGCGGTCTACGCGCAGTACGAGAAGGCGCGCGGACGCGGACGGGTGGAGGAAAAGATCCGGCTCGGGTCGATGCTGCTGGACGCGGAAGCGTCGGTGGACAGTTCGCTCGTCCGCGACGGGAACGGCGAAATCGTCGGCCGCAAGGCGGGACTCCGCGGCTGGATCGCCGACAACTGCCCCGCGCTGGTGAAACACTACGCGGCGCTGATGGGATACCGGCGTCTGGCGGCGGAGTTCCGCGACGCGCACGACCTGGCCGACCCGTGTCCGGCCGCGCTGCTGCTCGACGAAGAACCGGCGGCGGAGAAGAAACTGCCGCCGAAGCAACGGGCGGCGTTGCCGGCTGCGCGGCGACAAGCGCGGGAGCGGCTGAAAGAACCGGAAGCGTTCACGGTCAAGGCGTTCGCGGAGAAGTTGCAACGATCGTGGGCCGAATCGCGAGACCGGACGCGACGGCTGGCATAGGACGGGGAACGCGGAGAGGAAAACCGGAGGATGGGTATGGGAACAAAAAAATCACCCACGGTGCGATTGAAGGAAAACAGGAGCGGAAAGAAACGGTCGGCGACGGCGAAAATGATGACGGAGAAGATAGCGGAGGAACGGTCGGCGAAGGGACGGTGGATGTGGCTCGATGCGGGGCGGCATCCCGAGCTGCAGCGGTGCGAGGCGAGACGGATCGCCGGCGGCGGGAATCCGGACGGTCAGGCCGGGTTCGCCGTCGTCGAGTTCCGCGGCGAGATCGCGCTGCCGGGGAATCTCGCAGGACCGCTTCGCCTGACGGTCTCCGCGGACACGAGCTACCGCCTTTTCCTCGACGGCGTCCCGCTCGCGGCCGGTCCCGCGCCCGCGCCCGGCGACTGGCTGCCCCTGCCCCGCCTCGCATGCTGGTACGCCGACGAAGTCGTCGTGGCCGCCCCGCCCGGCGGCGTCGCGGTCTTTTCCGCGACGGTCCGCCTCGGCGAGGCTCGGCTCTGCGAAACGTCCGCCGGACGCGGTGGATTCTTCCTCGCGGGCGAGGGACCGCGCGCGGACGGTTCAACCTTCCGTTTCGACGCGGATGACTCGTGGCGCGTCCGCGTCCTTCCCGCGTGGCGGGGTCCGCACGACTTCGACGACACGCTCCCGCCCGGCCCGTGGGAAACGCCCGTGCCGATCGAAGACGACTGGCACGCGCGGGTCGCGGCGATTCCCGTCCGCGTCGAACGCCTCGCGGAGACGGCCGCGCTCGACGCCCCCGCCGGCGCCGAGGCGCGCGCGACGGCGGACTGGCCGCTCGTCCGCGCCGGATACGTCCGTCTCCGCGCGGACGCCCCCTGCGAAGCCGAGGCGCGCATCTTCGAAACCGATCCGGACCGACCGCACGGTTCGTTCCGCGCGCGCTTCGGCGACGGCGGCGGCGAAGCGCTTTCGCCGCTCTTTTCGGTCGGCGGCCTCGTCGTGTCGGCACACGCCGGCGCGCGGCCCGTCCGCGTCCGCGCGGAGCTCGTCGAGACGCATTTTCCCGAAGACCCCGCCACGGCGGGTTCGTTCCGCTGCTCCGATCCGGGCCTGACGAGAGTCTGGTCGCTCGCGCGCGACACGCTCCGAGCGTGCCGGCAGAACCTCCATCTCGACAGCCCGAAACACCAGGAAATGCTCGCGTGCGCGGGCGACTACCATGTCGAGTCGCTCATGGAGCAGGCGTGTTTCGGCGACCTGCGTCTGGCCGCCCACGACCTGCGCGGCGTCGCGCACATGCTCGAAACGGCGGACGGACGGATCTTCCACACGAGCTACGGGCTGGTCTGGGCGCTGTGGCTGCGCGACGTCTGGCGTCTGACCGGCGACCGGGCGCTCGTCCGCGACTGCCTGCCCGCGCTCGACCGGCTGCTGCGCCGCTTCGCCGGCTACGTCGGTCCGTCCGGCCTCCTCGAGAACCCGCCCGACTGGATGTTCCTCGACTGGCTCGTCGTGGAGGGTTTTTCCCTGCACCACCCGCCCCGTGCGCTCGGGCAGACCGCGCTCAACGCCTGGTACGCCGGCGCGCTCGACGCCGCGGCGGAACTGCGCGCCATTGGGCAGGACGGAGCCCGCCCATCAGGACTCGGCGAAGCCGCGATGGCGCTACGGAGCGCGGCGCGCGCCGCGCTCTTCGACCCCGCCGCGGGGCTCTGGCTCGATGGTCTCGACACGCCCGACCCCGGCGAGCCGCCGTGGCGGCCCGCGAACCCGCGCG
>JAFPUX010000495.1 GCA_017413145.1 Kiritimatiellia bacterium
ACGCGGGCAGCGACGCGGGGTCTTCCCACAGGGCCTTGCCGACGATCGCGCCCTCGAGGTTCGGGCGGCCGAGCGCGGCAAGCGCCGCGAGGTCGGCGGGCTTCGAAACGCCGCCGGACGCGACGAGCGCGGCGCCGGACAGCGCGAGGGCGTCCGCCATCGCCGCGGTCGCGGCGAGGTTCGGGCCCTGCATCATGCCGTCCGTGGCTGTGTCGGTGTAAATGAACGTCCGAACGCCGCGCGCGGCGAGGTCGCGCGCCAGTTCGGTCGCGCGGAGCGCGGTGGTCTCGGTCCACCCCGCCACCTGCACGAAGCCGTCGCGCGCGTCGATGCCGGCGACGATCCTCTCGGCGCCGTGTTCGCGCACGAGCGACTCGACCCAGGCCGGGTCGGACGCGGCGCGGGAGCCGAGGATGGCGCGCGAAGCGCCGGCGGAAAGGACCGCGCGGACGTCGTCGTCCGTGCGCAGGCCGCCGCCGACCTCGAAGGGAATCCGCAGCGCCGCCTTGAGCGCGCGGAACACCTCCAGGTGGACGGGCCGGCCTTCGAACGCGCCGTCGAGGTCGACGACGTGGAGCGCCGACGCGCCGCCGTCCTGCCAGGACAGCGCCGCGGCGACCGGGTCGGGCGCGTAGACGGTCTCGTCCGCGGCGCGGCCCTGGCGGAGCCGGACGCAACGTCCTCCCCGCAGGTCGATGGCTGGAAAAACTTTCATGGGAAAGGTTCTACCACATCCCCGCCCCTTTTGGCAAGCCGCGCGCGGTTGCGGCGGGGGCGGCGATGTGCTAGTATCGCCGCCCATGAAGGCTTACGACGAAAACGCGATCCAGCACCTCTCGTCGCTCGAGCACATCCGCAAGCGCACCGGGATGTACATCGGGCGGGAAGGCGACGGATCCGACTACATGGACGGCATCTACATCCTGCTCAAGGAGGTGCTGGACAACGCCATCGACGAATTCATCGCCGGCTACGGCCGCAAGGTCGAGCTGACGGTCACCGACACGGAGTGCACCTGCCGCGACTACGGCCGCGGCATCCCGCTGGGCAAGCTCAAGGACTGCGTTTCGCAGATCAACACCGGCGGCAAGTTCAACAACGACGTCTTCCAGTTCTCCGTCGGCATGAACGGCGTCGGCACCAAGGCCGTGAACGCGCTCTCGACCAAGTTCGTCGCGCGCGCCGTCCGCGACGGGAAGTTCGCCCAGGTCGAGTTCTCGAAGGGCGCGCTCGTGAAGGAGACGTCCGGCTCCACGGACGAGCGCAACGGCACGTTCGTCGACTTCGTCCCCGACCCGTCGATCTTCAGGAAATACAAGTTCCTGCCCGAGCACGTCGAGAAGCGCGTGCGCTTCTCCTCCTACCTCAACGCCGGTCTCTCGATCCACCTCAACGGGCAGATCTTCCGCTCGGAGAACGGCCTTGCGGACCTGATGGCGGACGAGGTGCAGTTCGACAAGATCTACCCGCCGATCGCCTACCGCGACAAGACGCTCGAGTTCTGCTTCACGCACACGAACCGCTTCAGCGAGGAGTACTTCTCGTTCGTGAACGGGCAGTTCACGCTCGACGGCGGCACGCACCTGTCGGCGTTCCGCGAGGGCGTCGCGCGCGGCGTCAACGAGTTCTACCCGAAGGGGAAGTTCGACGCGGACGACATCCGCGAGGGCATGGTCGGCGCCGTCGCGGTGCGCCTGCAGGACCCGAAGTTCGACTCGCAGACGAAGGGCAAGCTCGTCAACGTCGAGGTCCGCAACGACCTCATCCCGAAGATCAAGCAGATCGTCGTGGAGGAGCTCAACCGCAACCCCGCCGCCGCGCAGAAGCTGATCGAGAAGATCGAGGACACGCGCAAGCTGCGCAAGGAGCTGGCGTCCGTCAAGAAGGCCGCCCGCGAGCGCAGCAAGAGCGTGAGCTTCCGCATCCCGCAGCTGCGCGACTGCAAGCAGCACTGGGACCCGAAGCGCGGCCGCGGCGAGGACACCGAGATCTTCATCTGCGAGGGCCTTTCCGCCGCCGGCACGCTCACGCTCTCGCGCCAGCCCGAGCGGCAGGCCGTTTTCCAGCTGCGCGGCAAGCCGCTCAACACGGTGAACGTGAAACGCGACGTGCTCTACAAGAACGAGGAGCTCTACAACCTCATGTGCGCGCTCGACATCGCGGACAGCGTGGACAACCTGCGCTACAAGCGGGTGGTCCTCGCGACGGACGCCGACGTCGACGGCCTGCACATCCGGAACCTCATGATCACCTACTTCATGCGGTTCTTCGAGAAGCTCGTCCGCGAAGGGCACCTGTTCATCCTCGAGACGCCGCTCTTCCGCGTGCGCCCCTCCACGAAGAAGGGCGCCGCGGAGAACCACTACTGCTACAACGAGGCCGAGCGCGACGCCGCGGTCGCCGAGATCGGCAAGAGCGCGGAGATCACGCGCTTCAAGGGCCTCGGCGAAGTCTCCAAGGAGGAGTTCAAGGAGTTCATCGGGCCGAACATGCGGCTCACGCCCGTCGACGTGAACCACGACAAGCACGTCATGGACACGATCGGGTTCTACATGGGCGAGAACACCAAGGAGCGCAAGCAGTACATCCTCGACAACCTCGTCGTGAACCCCGAGGACGTCACGTAGCGCGCCGCTACGCCGGCTTGTTGTTCCGGTAGCGGAAGTAGAGGAACAGGTCCGTCCCGACGATGACCAGGTTGAGGATGTAGAGCGCCAGGACGAAGTCCGGCGTTCCGGTGAGCTTGTAGAGGATGCCGGCGAGGTAGCCGACCTCGATGATGCCCATGAACATGGGGCTCTTGCCGGCGACGACCTTCGTGCGGAGCGCCTTGGCGATCGAGAACGGCCAGCTGGCCGCGAAACAGAGAAGCATCAGCGCTTCGAAGAACTGGGGGAGCGTCATGGGGCGGGCCTTTCGGTTGCAAGGGTTTCGAGCAGCGCGACGAGCCGGCGCGCGACGTCGATCTTGGAGAGCAGCGGCCAGCGCTCGGGCGCGGCGCCGGGGCGCAGGACCGTCACGACGTTCGTGTCGACCGCGAAGCCGGCGCCGGGCGCCGTGACGTCGTTCGCGACGATGAGGTCCAGCCCCTTGCGGGCGAGCTTGCGCGCGGCGCTCGCGAGGACGTCGTCCGTCTCCGCCGCGAAGCCGCAGAAGATCCGGTTCCCCTTGAGCGGGCGCAGCCCGGCGAGGATGTCGGGGTTGCGCACGAGCTGGATCGCGGCGGGCATTTCGCCCTTGTGCAGCTTGCGCGCGGCGGGCGCGGCGGGGCGGAAGTCCGCGACGGCGGCGGCCATGACGAGCGCGTCCGCGGCGGGCAGCTCCGCGCGCAGCGCGGCGAGCATCTCGAGCGCGGTCTCCACGCGGACGACGCGCACGCCGTCCGGCGGCTCGATGGCGACCGGGCCGAGGACGAGCGCGACCTCGTGCCCCGCCTCGGCGGCGGCCCGCGCGACGGCGATCCCCATGCGCCCCGTGGAGCGGTTCGAGAGGAACCGGACCGCGTCGATCGGCTCGCGGGTGGGGCCGGCGGATACGAGGATCTTCATGGTGCGGACGTTGGCTCTTGACTTCGACGCGGGATTTTGGGATGATTCCGCCCCGTTCCGCGCAACCGTGGTGGAATGGCAGACACGCTAGATTCAGGTTCTAGTGCCGCGAGGCATGGAGGTTCGACTCCTCTCGGTTGCACCACTCTCCGGCGGGAGCGCCTTCGGGCGCTCCCGCCGTTTCGTTTTCCCGCGCGTCGGCGGAGCGTTCGCGGCGCAGTCGCTTGAGGCGGCGGCGGCGCGCGAGGCGCTCCAGCAGGGAATGCTTCCGCGGCGGCGCGGGCGCGGCGGCCTCGGGCGGGTCCGCGACGGCGGTGACCGCGTAGCGGTCGAGCCATTCGTAGCGGCCGCGGTGCGCGACGCCGGCCGGGTCGAGCATCTCGCAGCGGCCGGGCTCCGTCTCCGCGCAGACGATCTTCGGGAAGCCGCAGCCCATGCCGGTCCCGATGAGCTTGGAGAGCGATTCCTTGAGGCTCCAGACGAGCGTGCCGGCGCCGATCGAATCGGGCGGGTCGAGCAGTTTGTCCGCCTTGTTGGCGTACTTGCGGCGCAGGTAGAGCATGCGCCACGTGCGGCGTTCGATGTCCACGCCGACGCGGCCCCGGCGGCCGGGCGCGTAGGCGCACAGCACGAAGGCGCCGGAATGCGAGACCGAGCAGCCGTGGACCTCGTAGCGGCCGGTGTCCGGTTCGTAGACGACGAGGCGCGGCGCGCCGGCGGCGTCCTTGCGGACGATCGCCGCGGCGGGCGCGGCGACGACGCCGTCCGCGAGCAGCAGCCCCTTGAGCGCGACGCGCGCGGCGAGCCATTCGCGGCGGCGCTTCTCGCCGCGCAGCGTCCCCATCTCGATCGCCTCCTCGGGCGCGAGCCAGACCGCGGGGTCGACGCCGCTCTTCTCCAGCCCGCCGACCTCCCAGAGCACGGCGCGGAAGTCCGGATCCCCGGACATCACCGCGCGCAGGTGGGGCTGCAGGTCGAACATGGTCGGGGCGCCGGCTAGAGCAGCTCGGCGATCTGCACGGCGTTGTAGGCCGCGCCCTTGAGGAGCTGGTCGCCCGCGACGAACATGTCGATGCCGGTTCCGTCGGGGTTCGAGACGTCCTGGCGGATGCGGCCGGCGAGCACTTCGCCGTGGCCGGAGGCGTCGATCGGGAGCGGGTACTTGTTGTTCGCGGGGTCGTCCACGACGATCACGCCCGGCGCGGTCGCGAGGACCTCGCGCACCATCTCCGGGGTGACCTTCCGCGAGAACTCGAGGTTGAGCGACTCGGAGTGCGCGCGCAGCGACGGGACGCGGACGGACGTGCAGGAGATGCGCAGCGACGGGTCGTGCAGCATCTTGCGCGACTCGTTCACCATCTTCATCTCCTCCTTCGTGTAGCCGTTGGGCTGGAAGACGTCGATGTGCGGGAAGACGTTGAACGCGAGCGGGTCGACGAACGCCTTCGGCGGGTCGATGCGCGCGAGGACGTCGCGGTAGCGCTCCGCGAGTTCGTCCAGGTCCTTCGCCTCGGCGAGCAGGGCCTTCGTCTGCGCGAGCAGTTCGAGCATGCCCTTCGCGCCGGCGCCGGAAGCGGACTGGTAGGTGGAGGCGACGAGGCGCTTCAGGCCGAACGCGCGGTGCAGCGGCGCGACGGCGACGAGCATGATGATCGTCGTGCAGTTCGGGTTCGCGATGACGCCCTTGTGCCACCTCACGTCCTCGGGGTTCACCTCCGGGACGACGAGCGGGACGTCGTCCTCCAGGCGGAACGCGCTGGAGTTGTCGATCATCACCGCGCCGGCGTCGACGACGGCCTGTCGGAACTGCTTGCTCACGCCCGCGCCGGCGCTGAAGAGCGCGACGTCGACGCCCTTGAACGACGCCTCGGTCATCTCCTCGATCACGAGCTCCTCGCCGCGGAACGCCGCCTTCTTGCCGGCGGAGCGGGCGGAGGCGAGGAGCTTGAGGGACGCGACCGGGAAGTTCCGGCGCTCGAGCGTCTTGAGCATTTCGACGCCGACGGCGCCGGTCGCGCCGGCGATGGCGACATGGAGGGGGCGGTTCATGGCAGGGTTGGAGGTTTGAGGTGGCGCGCTTCGCGCGAGAAGTGGAAGAGTGGAAGAGTGGAAACGCGAAAGGCGTGCAAGGGGGCGCAAGTATAGGCGAAGCGCCCCGCCGGGTCAATCCGTTTCGCGCGCGTCCGGGAAGCAGTCCGCGACCGCGGCGAGGATGTCGTCCGGCGTCCGCAGGTCGTTCAGGCGGCGGCGCAGCGCCGACGCGCCGGGGCGGTTGCGGAAATACGTGAAGACGTGCCGCCGGAAGTCGAGCGCGACGGCAAGCTCCGGATCGAACGTGCAGGCCGCCGGGTGCGCGGCCTTCATCTGCCGCTTGAGCGCGAGCGAAAGCGCGAGGTGGCGGCGCACGGCCGCGACGACCTCCGCGACCGGCGCGACGCGGCGCGCGAGCGTGGCGGCCGACGGC
>JAFPUX010000496.1 GCA_017413145.1 Kiritimatiellia bacterium
CCGTCCGCAACGCGAAGGCCGCCGCGCGCTACGACCTGGGGACCGCGACAATCCTCGCGCCCGACGGCTCCGCGGCGCCCGTGCGCGACGCGGCGCTTCGCGCACTGGACGATCTGGACGCCTTCTGCGCCCCCCTCGGCGCCCCGCCCGCCGTCCGCGAGGCGCTCGCGTTCCAGCGCGAAAAACTCGAACGCCCCGGCGCGCGCTACGCGGAGCGCGTCCTCGCCGGGGAGGGAGGCGCCGCCCGTGTGTGAGCTCTTCGGATTCTCGGCGCCGCGCCCCGTGCGCGCCAACGCCTGGCTGCGCGAGTTCTACTCGCACAGCCCCGACCACCCCGACGGCTGGGGCCTCGCGACCTTCCACGACGGCATCCCCTCCCTCGAGAAGGAGCCGGTCCAGGCCTCGCGCAGCCCCTACCTGATGGCGCGCCTCACCGAGCCGGTGGAGGCCCGCGCCCTGATCGCCCACATCCGCAGGGCAACCGTCGGCGCCACCGACCGCGTGAACTGCCACCCGTTCGTCGGGCGCGACAGCCGCGGCCGCGTCTGGACGCTCGCCCACAACGGCACGATCTTCCGCGGCGACGCCCTCGGCCCCTTCTTCGCCGCGCAGGAGGGGCGCACCGACTCCGAGCGGGTCCTGCTGCTCCTCCTCGACCGCGTCGGCGCGCGCCAGGACGCCCTCGGCCGCGCCCTCTCCGCCGACGAGCGCTTCGCCGAATTCGCCGCGCTCTGCCGCGACCTCTCCGCCGGCAACAAGCTCGACCTGCTCGTCTTCGACGGCGAACAGCTCCTCGCCCACGCCAACGCCGAAGGCACGCTCCACCTGCGCGAGGCGGACGGCGTCGCCGCCCTCTCCACGCGCCCGCTCGGCTCGGGCGACGGCTGGGCGCCCCTCCCGCTCTGCGCCCCCGTCGCCTTCCGCGACGGCGTCCGCGCCTTCTCCGCGCCCTCCCACGGCCGCCTCTACGTCCCGTCGCCCGACGACTTCCGCCTCTTCTTCACCGACTACGCCGCGCTCTAGCCGAGTGACGCCGCGACCGCTTTCTGCTAGACTCCTCCGCCATGAAACTCACCCTCGCCCGCGCCAAGGAACTGCTCGCCGCCACGACGGGCGACCCGCACCTCGTCGTCCACGCCACGAACGTCCGCGGCTGCATGGAGGCGTTCGCGCGCCACTTCGGCCAGCCGCCGGAGGAGGTCGAGCACTGGGGAGCCGTCGGCTATCTCCATGACTACGACTACGAACGCTTCCCCGAGGAGCACCTCGAGCACACCGAGGCCGAACTGCTCGCCGAGGGCGTGGACGCGGCCGACGTCCGCGCGATCCTCAGCCACGGCTGGGGCATCTGCAACGACGTGACGCCGGAAACCGACCTCGAAAAGAGCCTCTTCTGCGCCGACGAGCTTTCGGGCCTCGTCTGGGCGGCGGCGCTGATGCGCCCGACCGGCATCTCCGACCTCGAGCCGAAGAGCGTCGTGAAGAAGTTCAAGGACAAGAAGTTCGCCGCCGGCTGCAACCGCGACGTCATCCGCAAGGGCGCGGAACTGGTCGGGCTCGACCTTCCCGCCGCCATCGCCGTCTGCATCGACGGAATGAAACCCTACGCGGCCGAAACCGGTCTGTTGCCGAAGACGTGAGCCGCCGTGGAAGGTCCCGCCGTGAACGCCGAACCCCTCGCCAAGCTCGACGCCCTCCGCACCTCCCTGCGCGAACTCGGCTCCGCGCTCGTCGCGTTCTCGGCGGGCGTGGACTCGACCTTCCTCCTGCGCGTCGCGCACCAAGAGCTCGGCGACCGCGTCGTCGCGGCAACCGCGCGCTCCCGTTCGTTTCCGGCGCGCGAACTCGCGGAAGCCGTGGCGTTCTGCCGGAACGAGGGCGTGGAACACGTTGTCGTCGATTCGGAGGAACTCGATGTCCCCGGCTTCGCGGAGAACCCGCCCGACCGCTGCTACCACTGCAAAAAGGAGCTCTTCGGCAAGCTCGCCGCCCTCGCGCGCGGCCGCGGGCTCGCCGCCGTGCTGGAGGGCTCCAACCTCGACGACGACGGCGACTGGCGTCCGGGCCGCCGCGCCATCCGCGAGCTCGGAGTCAAAAGTCCGCTTCACGACGCTCGCCTGACGAAGGCCGAAATCCGCGTTCTCTCCCGCTCGCTTGGCCTGCCCACCGCCGACAAGCCCTCCTTCGCCTGCCTCGCTTCGCGCTTCCCCTACGGCGAGCGCATCACCGCCGCGGGCCTCGACCGCGTCGGACGCGCGGAAGACTGGCTGCGCGCCGCATTCCCCTGCATCGGACAGCTCCGCGTCCGCTCCCACGGCGAGCTCGCCCGCATCGAAGTCGCCCCCGCCGCAATCCCGCTCCTCGCCTCCCGTGCGGCCGAAATCTCCGCCTCCCTCCGCGCCCTTGGCTTCGCCTACGTCTCCCTCGACCTCCAGGGCTACCGCACCGGCAGCCTCAACGAGGCGCTCGGCGCCTCGGTGAGGAGTGACGAGTGACGAGTAACGAGTAACGAGTGCATCGAATCGCACATTTTCAACCGTTTCAACCGTTTCAACCATGACAACCGCATCTGCCCTTGCCGACCGGCTGATCGCCGGCGGAGACCCCGCCACGGCGGATGAACTGCTGGACCTGCTGCGCGAAGCGCCGCGCGACGAGCTGCGCGAGGCGGCGCACCGCGTGACCGCTGCCTTCGCGCCGAAGCACTTCGACTTCTGCTCCATCGTGAACGCGCGGTCCGGGCGGTGTCCCGAGAACTGCAAGTGGTGCGCCCAGAGCGCGCACTGGAAGACCGGCTGCGACTGCCACGGCTGGATCGGCGCGGACGCGTGCGCCGAGGCCGCGAAGAAAGCCGAGGCGAACGGCGCCGACCGCATCGGCATCGTGACGAGCGGCCGCGCGCAGACGCCCGCCGACGTCGACGCGCTCTGCGACGCCCTCCGCGCGATGCGGCGCGCGTCCGGCATCGAGCTCTGCGGCTCGCTCGGGCTCGTCTCCGAGGCGGACCTCGCGAAGCTCAAGGACGCCGGGCTCGCGCGCCTGCACTGCAACCTCGAGACCGCGCCCTCGCTCTTCCCCTCGCTCTGCTCCACGCACACGCAGGCGCAGAAGCTCGGGACGCTCCGCGCCGCGCGCCGCCTCGGGATGCAGATCTGCTGCGGCGGAATCGTCGGGATGGGCGAAACCGACGAGCAGCTCGTCGAGTTCGCGCTCGCCCTCCGCGACGTCGCGCCCGACTCGATCCCGGTGAACTTCCTCCATCCGGTCGAAGGCACGCCCCTCGGCGCGCGCGGCGTCCCCGACCCCGAGCGCGCCGTCGACGCCGTCGCCGTCCTGCGGCTCGCGAATCCCGCCACGCCGCTGCGCTTCGCCGGCGGCCGCCGCGACCTCTCCGACGAAACCGCCGCCGCCTGCATCCACGCCGGCATGGACGCCGGCATCGCCGGCCCGCTCCTCACCACCCCCGGCGCCGACTTCGACGACGACCGCGCCCTCGCCGCCGCCGCCGGCTACCACGTCACCCCGCGAAAAGACCGCCCCGCATGAAACACGCCGTTTCCTCCGCTGTCGCACCCGCTGCCATCGGCCCCTACTCGCAGGCCGTCGACGCCGGTCCGTTCGTCTTCGTTTCCGGACAGCTGCCCGTGGACCCCGCCACGGGCGCGATCCCCGACGGCGCCGCCGCGCAGGCGGAACGCGCCTTCGCGAACGTCCTCGCGATTCTCGCCGCCGCCGGACTCGGCCCGGAAAGCGTCGTCAAGACCACGGTCTTCCTCGCCGACCTCGCCGATTTCGCGGCAGTGAACGAGGTCTATTCCCGCATGTTCTCCGCGCCGTTCCCCGCGCGCTCCTGCGTCCAGGTCGCCGCCATTCCGAAAGGCGCCCGGCTCGAAGTCGAGGCCATCGCCGCGAACAACCGGCCGTGAACCTCTGCGCGTGGCGGGGTGTTCACCCCGCCACG
>JAFPUX010000497.1 GCA_017413145.1 Kiritimatiellia bacterium
CCCGGGCGAAGCGCTCGTCGACGGCGTCTGCGCGGTCGAGAACGATTTCCGCAAGACGCTCCGCGCGTGGCGCCGCGCGCCGGGCCTCGCCGATCTCGCCGCCGCCGCGCCGGAGGACCGCATCTTCGAGGAGACGTCCGCGTCGCTCGACAAGGCCGTCCCCGCCGCGTTCGAGGCCGGCGCCGCCGCGCGCGCCTCGCAGCACAAGCTCGCGGACGCGCTCTACGACGAGGTGAAGCGCGCGGTCCAGGCGCTCGGCTCGACGCCGACGCTCGACCGGATCGTCGCGATGTACACGGCGCGCGAGGCTGTCGCATGGTCCGAAGCGCGCCCCGCGGCGATCGGGCTCGCCGCCGGCGCGGAGGACGACGGCCGCTATTCGGACCTCTTCCCGAGCACGGTCGAGAAGATCCGCCTGCTCGCCAAGTCGATCCTCGAAGAGCTCGAGCGCGAGAAGGCGCAACCCGAGACGCCCCCGCCCGAGCCGACGCCACCGCAGCCCGATTCCCCGCCGGACGAACCGAAGACGATCGAGGTCGAATGCGACCTCGTGTTCGACCGAAAGGGAAGCGAATTCGAAGTGAGCGTCCGCGCCGAGGCGCGCGAACTCGGGCGCTTCACGTGCCCGGCGGATCCGACGGCCTTCGAGCGGAGCCTGCGCGATTTCACGGAGGGCGCGGCGGGCGCGCTCGCCGGGCTGCTGCACGAGCGGACGAAGCGGGGTAACGTCCGGCTCACGATCAACCTCGTCGTCCGCAACGGCCTCATCTACTGGGCAGCCGTTTCGGGCGTTTCGGAAAGCGTCCGCACGGTCGTCGAAGGCTTCGGCGAAGCCGTCTCCGCCGAGTTCTCCGACGCCGCGTCCCGCGGCCGCTAGAGCGCTGCGGCGGCGCGGAGGCGGCGGACGACGCGTTCGCGGCCGAGCAGCACGAGCATTTCGAAGAGTCCTGGGCCTTCGGTGCGCCCGGACACCGCCACGCGGATCGGGTGCACGAGCGCGCCCATGCCGACGGGCTTGCCGTCGTCGCCGGTCTTCTCCGCTTCGGCGCGGACGAGCGCCTCGGTCGCTTCGACCGTGAAGTCCGGCAGCGCCGCGAAGGCGTCCGCGAACGCGAGCAGCCGCTCCTTCGCGCCGGGCTTGTGCAGGCGCTTCTCGACGGCCGCCGGGTCGTAGTCGATTTCTTCCTTGAAGAAGTATTCGCAGTTGCCGGGGAGGTCCGACAGCGTCTTCGTGCGGATCTGCACGGCCGGGACGAGCTCGTCGAGCGTGCAGCCCAACGGTTCGACGGGGAGGCCCGCCGCGGCGAGGCGCGAGGAGAGTTCCGCCTTGAAGACGTCCGCCGGCTGGTGCGCGATGTATTCGCCGTTCATCCAGAGAAGCTTCTTGAGGTCGAAGCGCGCGGGCGAAGACTTGCAGCGGTCGAGCGAGAACGCCTCGACGAGCTCTTCGCGCGACATCACTTCGCGGTCGTCGCCCGGCGCCCAGCCGAGCAGGACGAGGAAGTTGAAGAGCGCTTCGGGGAGGTAACCCTGCTCCTTGAACTCGCCGACGAACGCCGCGCCGTCGCGCTTGGAGTAGGGCTTGCCCGCCGCGTTCACGATCATCGGGAGGTGCGCGTACTGCGGCACCGGCGCGCCGAGCGCCTTGAAGATCTGGATGTGCTTGAACGTGTTCTCGACGTGGTCGTCGCCGCGGATGATGTGCGTGATGCCTTGCTTGACGTCGTCCACGACGTTCGCGATGTGGAAGACGGGGGAACCGTCCGAGCGGACGATCACGAAGTCCTGCGTGTCCTCCGCCTTCTTCTTCATGTGCCCCTTCACGAGGTCGTCGTATTCGATGCGGCCTTCCTTCGGCATGCGGAAGAGCACGACTTCGCCCGTCTTCTTTTCGCCCGTGGCGGGGTCCACGGACTCCTTGACGGCCTTGTAGGCGGCGCCGGACGAGAGCAGCTTCTCCACGGCGGCGAGATGGTCGGCCGCGTTGTGCGTCTGGTAGACGACCGGCTCGTCGTAGTCGAGGCCGAGCCACTCCATCGCGTCGAGCACCTTGTCGATCGCCTCCTTGGTGGAGCGCACGAGGTCCGTGTCCTCGATGCGGAGCAGGAACTTGCCGCCGACGTGGCGGGCGAAGAGCCAGTTGAAGACGGCGGCGCGGATGTTGCCGATGTGGACGGACCCCGTGGGGGACGGGGCGAAGCGGACGCGGACGTTGCTCATGGCGGAAAGACGCCGGTTAGTGTTTCAGGGAGGCGCCGATGGACGCGTTGCCGGCGAGGAGCGCGTAGCGGCGGAGCCAACCGCCGAAGGCGCGGGGCTGCCACGGCGCGGCCGCGGCGCGGCGGGCGGCGAGCTCTTCGTCCGAGAGGCGGTGCGAGAGCGTGCGCGCGGGGATGTCGATGTCGATCCAGTCGCCGTCCTTCAGCAGGCCGATCGGGCCGCCTTCGGCCGCCTCGGGCGAGACGTGCCCGATGCACGCGCCGTGCGTGGCGCCGGAGAAGCGTCCGTCCGTGATGAGCGCGACGGATTCGCCGAGGCCCGCGCCGATGATGTAGGCGGTCGGGGCGAGCATCTCCTGCATGCCCGGGCCGCCCTTCGGGCCCTCGTGGCGGATGACGACGACGTGCCCCGGCTTCACCTTGCCGCCGAGGATGCCTTCGCACGCCTCCTCCTGCGAGTCGAAGCAGATGGCCTGCCCGCTGAACTTCATCATCGAGGCGTAGACGCCGGCCTTCTTGACGACGCTGCCCTGCTCGGCGAGGTTGCCGAAGAGGACGCAGAGGCCGCCGTCCTGCGCGTAGGCGTTCTCGAACGTGCGGATGACTTCGTCGTTCCGGATCTCGGCCGCCTCGGCGATTTCGCCGATGGTCTTGCCTGAGACGGTCGGCGCGTCGAGGTGCAGCAGGCCGGGCTTCTCGGCGAGGCGCTTGAGGATCGCCGGGATGCCGCCTGCGGCGTGGACGTCCTCGACGTGGTAGGCGCAGCTCGGGGCGACCTTGCAGACGTTCGCCGTGCGCGCGCTGATCTCGTTGATGCGGCGCAGGTCGTAGGGGACGTCCGCCTCGCGGGCGATGGCGAGCGTGTGGAGGACGGTGTTGGTGGAGCCGCCCATCGCGACGTCGAGCGCGAACGCGTTGTCGATGCTCTTCTCGGTGATGAGGTCCTTCGGGAGCGGGCCGCCGGCCTTGGCCATCTCGACCGCGCGGCGCGCGGCGGCCTTCCAGAGATCCTTGCGCTCGGGGGCGACGGCCGGGATCGTGCCGTTGCCGGGCAGCGCCAGGCCGATCGCCTCGCAGAGGCAGTTCATCGAGTTGGCGGTGAACATGCCGGAGCAGGAGCCGCAGCCGGGGCAGGAGTTCTGCTCGATGCGCTCCAGGCCCGCTTCGTCGAGCTTGCCGACCTTGTAGGCGGAGACGGCCTCGTAGGTCGAGTTGTAGTCGAGGACCTTGCCCGTGGCGGGGTCCTTGCCGGCGAGCATCGGACCGCCGGAGCAGAACACCGCGGGGATGTTCGCGCGGATCGCGCCGAGGATCATGCCCGGGACGATCTTGTCGCACGACGGGATGCAGACCATCGCGTCGAACTTGTGCGCGGCGACCTCGGTCTCCACGCAATCGGCGATGAGCTCGCGCGACGGGAGCGAGTACTTCATGCCGGTGTGGGCCATCGCGAGGCCGTCGCACACGCCGATGGTGTCGAACTCGAACGGCACGCCGCCGGCCTCTCGGATGGCGTCGGCGACGAGTTTGCCGACCTCGCGCAGGTGGTGGTGGCCGGGGATGATCTCGACGAACGAGTTGCAGACGGCAATGAAGGGTTTGCCGAAATCCTCCTTCTTGAGGCCGTCGGCGTAGAGGAGGGAGCGGTGGGGGGCGCGTTCGAAGCCCTTTTTGATGGTGTCGGAGTTCATGGTCTGGTGGTCGAGTGGTCGGGTGGTCTTGTGGTCGGAGGTCAAACGCCTTCGTCGCGGAGGACGTCGGCCAGCGCGGTGCGGAGCTTCGCCGCGACGGCGTCGCGCTCGGCGTCGTCCGCGTAGCGCGCGGCGCCGGACTCGAACGCGGGCGGGACCGCCCCGCCGGCCGGGCGCGGGATCACGTGGAAGTGCAGGTGCCCGACGGTCTGCCCGGCGGCCTCGCCGTTGCACTGCAGGACGTTCGCGCCGGCCCAGCCCGCGCGCAGCGCCGCCTTGGCGAGACGGCGGACCGTGTCGAAAAGCTCGTCCCAGACCGCGCGGTCCTCGCCGGCAAGCGGCGCGGGCACGTCGGCCAGGGTCGGCCAGTGGCGTTTCGGGACGACGAGCACGTGGCCCTTTTCCATCGGGCCGATGTCGAGGAACGCGGCGACGCGGCCGCTTTCGTAGACTTTCGCGGAGGGGATTTCGCCCGCGAGGATCTTGCAGAAGATGCAGTCGGACATGGCGGTCGGTTCGGTTGGGTCGGTTCGTTTCGCGGCGCTACGCCTTGACGGAGGCGACGAGGTCGAGGACCTTCTTTTCGCCGGCGGCGAAGGCCTCGCTCTGCCAGGGCGTGCCGTTCCAGTCGCGCATCGTCTGCGTGAGCTTGTGGAAGAAGCCGCGCGCTTCGTCGCGGTCGGCGAACTTCATCTCCGTGCGGAGGATGCCGCACAGCACCCCGAAGACGTGCCGCTGGCGCTCCTCGTTGCACGCGCCGTCGACGGCGTCGAACGAGTTCTGCTGCAGGTAGGTCGCGTCGATCAGTTCGCTTTTGAGGTAGAGGACGAAGTCCGGCAGCGACGTGCCCTCTTCGCCGACGACCTTCATCATCTGGTTCACTTCGTTGCCGCCGCGCATCACGGCGCGCGCCTCGGCGACGAGCGCCGGGTCGCACACGCCCGGGTACTTGCTCCACGATTCGAGCGGGTCGATCGCGGGGTAGCGGCGGGCGTCCGAACGCGCGCGCGAAAGGCCGTGGAACGCGCCGACGACCTTGATCGTCGCCTGCGTGACGGGTTCGTCGAAGTTGCCGCCGGCGGGCGAGACGGCGCCGCCGATCGTGACGGAACCGAACGAGCCGTCGCGCAGCCGGACGCGCCCCGCGCGCTCGTAGAACGAGGCGACGACGGACTCCAGGTAGGCCGGGAACGCCTCTTCGCCGGGGATCTCCTCGAGGCGGCCGGAGAGCTCGCGCAGCGCCTGCGCCCAGCGCGACGTGGAGTCCGCGAGGAGCAGCACGTCGAGCCCCATCTGCCGGTAGTAGGCGGCGAGCGTGGCGGCCGTGTAGACGGACGCCTCGCGCGCGGCGACGGGCATGGACGAGGTGTTGCAGATGATGATCGTGCGGTCCATGAGCGAGCGGCCCGTGCGCGGGTCTTCCAACTCGGGGAACTCGCGCAGCATCTCGACCACCTCGCCCGCGCGCTCGCCGCACGCCGCGTAGATCACGACGTCGACCTGCGCGTAGCGCGACGTGGTCTGCTGCAGGACCGTCTTGCCCGCGCCGAACGGCCCGGGGATGCAGTACGTGCCGCCGAGGCCGACCGGGAAGAACGTGTCGATCGTGCGGATCTGCGTGGTCATCGTCTTCTCGGGGCGCAGGCGCTCCTCGAAGCACGTGATCGGGACCTTGACCGGCCAGCGCTGGACCATGGTGACTTCCTTCTCGGCGCCGGTTTCGTCCGCGAGGACGGCGACCGTCTCGTCGACGCCGTAGTCGCCCGCGGCCGCGACGCTCTTCACCGTCCAGCGGCCCTGCAGGGCGAACGGCACCATGATGCGGTGCTTGAAAATGCCCTCCGGCACCGTGCCGAGCGCGTCGCCGGCGCGGACTTCGTCCCCCGGCATCGCCACGGGCGAAAACGACCACTTGCGGTCGCGCGGGAGCGCCTGGATGTACTTGCCGCGCTGCAGGAAGAAGCCGAACTTCTCGGCGAGCTTGGGCAGCGGGTTCTGGAGGCCGTCGAAGACCTGCGCCAGGAGGCCTGGCCCCAGCTCGATCGAGAGCAGCTGTCCGGTGAACTCGACGGCGTGGCCGGCGCGCAGGCCGGCGGTGTCCTCGAAGACCTGCATGTCGGCGACGCGCCCGCGGATGCGGACGATCTCGCACATGAGGCGCAGCTCCTCCGTCCCGCCCGCGGCGGGGAGGATCGCGTAGCCGATTTCGTTGAGGGCGACGGCGCCTTCGAACGCAACCGAGATGAGGTTGCCGTTCACGCCGGTGATGGTTCCCGTTGTCATGTTTCGTCTTTCTCCGGAGCCGTTTGCGGTTCGCGGGCGACAATTCTAGCAAAAAAACGCCGTCAAGGCAAAGCTCCCGCGCGCGGCGAAAAAACGCTTGCAATCGGGGGGCGCGTGTGCTAGCATGCTTTCCGCTTTTCACGTCAACCGGAATCCCCAAACGCCATGCCCCGCGAACAAGCCATCATGGAATGCACCGTCTGCAAACGGCGCAACTACACGACCACCCGCAACAAGAAGACGACCACGAACCGTCTGGAGCTGGTGAAGTTCTGCCCGCACGACCGCAAGCGCACGGTGCACAAGGAAGTCAAGTAAACCCTTTCCCACACGTCGGTAGCTCAATTGGCAGAGTACCGGTCTCCAAAACCGGTTGTTGCAGGTTCGATTCCTGCCCGACGTGCCAACCTTTCCATCGCCATGAGCAAGATTGCAGACGAGTTCAAGTCCTTCGGGAACTTCCTCCGCGAATGCCGCGCCGAGGTGGGCAAGATCACCTGGCCCCCGCGCAAGCAGCTGGTGGAGTCCACCTGGGTCGTGGGCGCGCTCATTCTCATGCTGAGCCTGTTCGTGCTCGTGTGCGACCGCGTCCTCGTCTGGGCCGTGGCCCTTCTCACGGGCCTGGGCGCGTAACCCCTTCCGGCGGGAGCCTCCAATGAGCAAGCAGTGGTTCGTCCTGAACACCCTGACGGGTCAGGAGCAGAAGGTGCAGAAGCTTCTCGTCGCGAAGGCGGCGGAGTCCGAGATCGACCTGGCGGGCATGATCGGGGAGACCCTGATGCCGACGGTGAAGGAGGTTTCGACCCGCAACGGCCGCAAGACGACCGTGACGCGCAAGCTCTTCCCCGGCTACGTGTTCGCCGAGCTGGACCTCTACAGCAACTACCGCAAGCGCGAGCGCAACGAGGCCGTCTGGTCCTTCGTGAACGGGCTGGACGGCGTGATCGGCTTCCTCGGCGGCGACTATCCGCGCCCGATGACGGAGGAGGAAATCCTCAACGTGAAGGCGTCCGCCGGCGGCGAAGAGGCCAAGGCCAAGCCGAAAGTCACGTTCGAGCCCGGCGAAGCCGTCAAGATCGTCGACGGCGCGTTCATGGCGAGCGAGGGCACGGTCCAGTCCGTCGACCCCGACCACGGCCGCCTCACGGTGTCGGTCTCGATCTTCGGCGGCGACACGCCGGTCGATCTCGAGTACTGGCAGGTCGAACGCCTCGAGAAGAAGGACGGCGTCGAAGAGGCCGGAGCGTAGGCTCCGCCCGCCGCCCCGGTCCGCGCCCCCCGGCGCCGCGCGTTTGCGCGTGACTTGCGGGGGGCGGTTGTGGTAGCATTGCCCCCATGCCGCAGCCCGGGGAGGAAGTCCGCGTTTTCGCCGTGCCGCCGGACGCGCCCGCGCCCGGCGCGCGCCTCGACGCGTGGCTCGCCGCGCAAAGCGGCCTCGCGCGCGCCGCCGTGC
>JAFPUX010000498.1 GCA_017413145.1 Kiritimatiellia bacterium
GAACTCGCCCTCGGCGCGGTCGCCTCGCGCGACCCCGCGCGCGCCGCCGCGCTCGCGGGGCGATTCGGCTTCGCGCGCTCGTTCGGCTCGTACCTCGAACTCGCCGAAGACCCCGCCACGGACCTCGTCTACGTCGCCACGCCGAACACCTTCCACGCGGAGCACGCGCGCCTGTGCCTGGAGCACGGCAAGCACGTGCTCTGCGAGAAGCCGTTCACCGCGAACGCGCGCGAGGCGGAGTCCGTCCTCGCGCTCGCCGCGGAGCGCGGGCTCTTCTGCGGCGAAGCGATGTGGATGCGGTTCCTGCCGGCGTCGCGCGCGATCGGCGAGACGCTGCGCGCGGGACGCATCGGCGAGCCGCGGATGATCGAAGCCGTCTTCGAGGTCCCGGTGTCGGACAAGGCGCGCATCCGCGAGCCCGCGCTCGGCGGCGGCGCGCTGCTCGACCTGGGCGTGTATCCGCTCGCGTTCGCGCTGCTGCACTTCGGAACGGACTACACGGACGTCACGGGCCGCGCGACGCTCCTGCCGACCGGCGTGGACGACCAGGCCGCCTTCTCGCTCGCCTGGGCGAACGGACGCATCGCCGCGCTCGCCTGCTCGGCCACCGCGGCCGGCGGCGCGGACGGGCGCATCGTCGGGACGACGGGCTGCATCGACGTGCCGCTGCTCGTGCGCTGCGAAGGCTTCCGCATCTCGCCGTTCGGCGGCGGCGCGCCCGAGGACGTCGCGTGCCCGTTCGAGTGCAACGGCTACGAGTACGAGCTGCGCGCCGCCGCGCGCGCCGTGGAGAACGGTCTCGCGGAATGCCCCGAGGCGCCGCACGAAGCCACGCTGGCGGCGATGCGCGCGATGGACGCGCTCCGCGCCGCGTGGGGCGTGCGCTTCCCCTGCGACGCGCGCTAGTTCGCGTGTTCGACGAGGTTGGACGCGGCGGACACGAGGACGGAAGAGCCGTCCGTCAGCGTCACGCGGACCGTGCAACCGTTCGTTCCGGTCGCGTCGAAGCTCGCCAAGTCGGTCCCCGCGGGCCAGACGAGCGGTTCCGCGCCGGCCTCGACGCGGAACCGATCCAGCGTCTCGACCGTGACGTCGGCCGGATCGGGAGCGTCGGGCAACCGGAAAAGGTCCTCGAGCATGTAGTCGCAGTCGCGCAGGGACCGGGCCGCCAGGTCGACTCGGGCCGAATTCCGCGCGAGGCGCACGGTCGGCGCGACGGCGTACCAGCCCATCGCGACGGCCGCGACGAAGAAGACCGATTCCAGCAGCGTGGGCGGACGGAATCGCACCGCGTCAGATCTCCACGGAGAGGACCGTCGCGGCCGCGCCGCCCGCGCCGGCGAACTCGTAGGGGCCGAACGACGCGGGCACGAGGCAGCTGCGGCCCGCGGGAACGGCGAACGGCTCCGCGAGCGCGGGCGAACGGATTTCGAGCGGACCGTCCGGCGCGAAGAAGATCCGGAAGCTCGCGCCGTCCGCGACGGCGGGCTCGGGCGCGCGCAGCGTCCAGCGCTCCATCGTGAAGAACTCGCTGCGGACGACGCGCTCGCGCGCGTTGCCGGCCGCCGCGGCGGGCATCGGGAACGGCGTGGAGAGTTCCATCGCGCCGAGCTTCCAGTCGATCGACTCCATCGCCTGCGCGACATGCAGCTCGCGCGGCTTGCCGTCCTTGCCGACGCGGTCCCAGTCGTGGACGCGGTACGTCGTGTTGGAGCTCTGCTGCACCTCGAAGACGAGGCAGCCCTCGCAGATGGCGTGGACGAGGCCGCCGGGGATGAACAGCGCCTTGCCGGGGACGGCCGGCACGGCGTTGAGGAGCGAAGAAACGGTCCCCTGCTTCACGGCGTCGGAGAAGATGCGGGGACCGACGCCCTTCTTCAGGCCGGCGCAGACGACCGCGCCCTCCGGGGCGTCGAGGAAATACCACATCTCCGTCTTCGGTTCGCCGTGCGTGCGCTCGGCGTTTGCGTCGTTGGGATGCACCTGCACCGACAGGCGGTCGCGCGCGTCGATGAGCTTGACGAGAACCGGGAACTTCCCGCCCGCCGCATCGCGGCCGACAAGCGCCGCGCCGAACGCCTCGCAGAGCGAAGCGAGCGGGCGGCCGTCGAACGGACCGCCGTCCACGACGGACATGCCGTCGGGATGGGCGCTCACCTCCCACGACTCGCCGCAGAGCGCGGGGGCGTCCGCGCGGCCGTAGCGGGAAGCGATCCGGCTCCCGCCCCAAAGGTAGTCTTTGTAGACGGGGCGGAAGAGCAGCGGAACGAGCGTTTCGCCCATGGAACGGGCGGCCTAGAGCCCGAGCTCGCGGAGGACTTCGTCGGGCGACTTCTCGGCCGCCGGGGCCTCGTCGGCCGGCTTGTCGATGACCTTGACCGTCTTGCCGGCGGCCTTGCCGGAGGCCTTCGCGGCGGGCGCGGGATCCGCGGCCTTCGCGGGAGCCGCGCCGGCGGCCGGAACGTAGATCTGGGCGCCCTCGCGGAGCTTCTTCGGGTCGGTGAGGCCGTTGGCCTCCATGATCGCCTTCACGGTCGTCTTGTTCGCGATCGCGATGCGGCCGAGGATGTCGCCCTTCTTCACCGTGTAGACCGTGAAGCCTTCCTTCGCGGGAAGTTCCTTCTTCGCCTTGGCGGCGGGCGCGGCGGCCTTCTTCGGGGTCTTCGGCTTGTCCGTGATGCCGGTGCCGCGGGCGGGGATCTTGATCTTCTGGCCGATCACGAGCTTGTTCGGATCCTTGATCGAGGGATTCGCGTCGAGGATCGCCTGGCGGGAAACGCCGTTCTTCTGGGCGATGCGGCCGAGGATGTCGCCGGCCTGGACGACGTAGACGCCGCTGCCGGCGGGAGCCTGCTTGACGACCGGGACGGGCTCCGGCGCGGGCGCGGGGGCCGGGACGTGGCGGCCGGTGCTGCCGGTCAGGCCGTCCGCTTCGATCGTGAAGGGGGTGTCGCCGCCGCCTTCGGGAATCACCTGCTCGACGTAGCTGCCGGGCTTGCCGACTTCGCGCGCGGACTTGACGACCTGCGCCTCGTACGGCGTGGTGTCCATGGCGGGACGAACCGCGGTCACCTTCTCGAGAACGGCCGGCGCGGCCGACGGGTCGAGGGACTTCTTCGCCGGAGCGGGCGCCGGTGCGGGAGCGGGAGCCGCGACGGCGGGCGCCTCGGGCGGCACGATCGGTTCGACGACGGGCGCTTCCACGACGGGCGGTTCCACGACGACCTGTTCGACGACGACCGGTGCGGCGACGGGCGTCTCCGCGACGGGCTCCGCCGGGGCGCGGTCGGTCGAACGCGAAATCCGCGACGGACGGTCCACCGTCTCGAAGGGAATGTCGTCCGCCGTCACGCGGTCGCGGGAGCGGTTGAGCGTGCGGCAGCCCTGCGAGAGGAGTGCCGCGGCGAGGACGGCGCCGTAGACGGCGAAGAGGGAGGAGGAACGCATGGCGTGTGTTTCCGTTGGGGGTGTTGTCGAATGCGCGAGCGCGCGGAGCGTTGCTTACGGGCGGGGATTATAACGCAACGCCGCGCGCGTGTCACGCGAAAAAATCAGACGGGGAGGCGGCGTTTCGCGGCCTTGAGCGTGTTCTTCATCAGCATCGCGATCGTCATCGGGCCGACGCCGCCCGGCACGGGCGTGATCAGCGACGCGACCGGCGCGACGCCCGCGTAGTCCACGTCGCCGACGAGACGGTAGCCGGCCTTCTTCGACGCGTCCGGGACGCGGTTCACGCCGACGTCGACCACGACGGCGCCCGGCTTCACCATGTCCGCCGTCACGGTCCCGGGACGGCCCGCCGCCACGACGAGGACGTCCGCCGTCCGCGTGAACGCCGCGAGGTTGCGCGTGCCGGTGTGGCACATCGTCACCGTCGCGTTGCCGCCCTTCGCCTTGCGCGCGAACAGGAAGGCGACCGGCTTGCCGACGATGTTGCTGCGGCCGACGACGACCGCGTGCCTCCCGGCCGGGTCGACGCCCGACCGCGCGAGCAGCTCGAGGATGCCCGCCGGCGTGCACGGCACGAACGTGTCGAGCCCGAGCAGCAGCCGCCCGAGCGAGACGGGGTGGAAGCCGTCCACGTCCTTCTCCGGCGAGATCGCGCGGATCACCGCCTGCTCGTCGATCCCCGCCGGCAGCGGCAGCTGCACGAGGATGCCGTCCACGCCGGGGTGCGCGTTCAGGCGCGCGATCTCCGCGAGCAGCTCGCCCTGCGACGCCGTCGCGGGCAGCCGCACCGGGAACGACCGGATGCCGCACTCGGCGCACGCGCGCTCCTTCGCGGTCACGTAGGAGACGGACGCGGGGTTCTCGCCGACGAGCACGACCGCGAGCCCGGGCTCGACGCCCGCCGCCTTCATCGCCGCGGCCTCCGCCGCGGCCTCCGCGCGGATGTCCGCCGCGATCCCCTTTCCGTCGATGTCCATGTGTTGCTCCGTCCGTGAGGGCGCGCATTCTAGCAGAACCGCGCCGCGCCGCGCAAGACCTTGCGGCGGCGCGGCCGTTCTGCTAGACTCCGGCGCCATGAACGACACCTTTTCCGCGCAGCCTTCCGACGTCGTCGTGACGTGCTCGTCCGGCGTCGCTCCGGTCCTTTCGCGCGAGATCGCCGCGCTCGGCTTCAAGGTCGGCGCCGTCGGCGAAACGTCCGTCGAGACCGAGGGCACGCTCGCGGACTGCATGCGCCTCAACCTGCACCTGCGCACCGCGCACCGCGTGCTCTACGCGCTCGACCGTTTCCGCGCGCGCCGCGGGGAAGACCTCTACGACGAGCTCGTCTCGATCCCGTGGGAGCGCTACCTCGACCCGGACGGCTACTTCTCCGTCGACCGCGCCGTCGACAACCCCACGATCCGCGACACGCGCTTCGCGGCGCTCAAGGTCAAGGACGCCGTCGCCGACCGCATGCGCAACGCCTGCGGCCGCCGTCCGAACTCCGGCAAGGAGCGCACCGACGCGTGCCTCTTCCTGCACTGGATCGGCGAACGCGCGTCGATCTACGTCGACACGACCGGCCAGTCGCTCTCCTTCCGCGGCTACCGCGCCGAGTCGAGCGCCGCGCCGCTGCGCGAATCGCTCGCCGCCGCGCTCGTCCTTTCGTCCGGCTGGGACCGCCGCGCGCCTTTCCTCAACCCGATGTGCGGCGGCGGCACGCTCGCGGTCGAGGCGCTCTGGATCGCGCAGGAGCGGCCGCCCGCGCTGCTGCGCGACAACTTCGCGTTCATGCACCTGGCGTGCTTCGAGCCCTCGCTCTGGACCGACCTGCGCGGCGCCGCGCTCCGGCGCTTCGAGGAGACGCGCCGCGCGCCCGTGGAGATCTTCGCGTCCGACATCGACGGCGCGATGGTCCGCGCGACGTTGAAGAACGCGGCCGCCGCCGGCGACGAAGCCCGCGCGATCCGCGCCGAGACGTGCGACGTCGTCGCGTCCCCGCACCCGCCCTGCCCCGCCGGCGCGTCCGGCGTCGCGATCCTCAACCCGCCCTACGGCGGCCGCATCGGCGACCCGACGCGCCTGCGCGACACCGACGAGGACCTCGGCGTCTTCCTGCAGGCCGCCGCGGCGGACGGCTACCGCGGCTACGTCTTCACCGGCAACCCCGAGCTCGCCGAAGCCGCCGGCCTGCGCGCGGAGCGCTCGCGCCGCTTCTACTCCGGCGACCTGGAGTGCACGCTCCTGGAGGAGCCGTCGCTCGACGACGCCGCGCGCCGCCGCTTCGCCCGCCGCCACCGCGCGGACTGAACCGCCCGCGAGGAGGACCGCCGCCGTGGACGCCGACCGGCCGA
>JAFPUX010000499.1 GCA_017413145.1 Kiritimatiellia bacterium
AACGTGCGGCGCGATCGTCGTGGTGGGCTCGCCCGAAAGCGCGAACACGCAGCGCCTCGCGGCGCTCGCGGCGCGACTGCGGCCGACGGTCGTCGTCGACCGCGCGGACGCGCTCGACCCGGCGGCTTTCGCCGGCGTTTCCGCGGTCGGCCTCACGGCCGGCGCGTCGACGCCGGACGACCTGATCGCCGAAGTCGAAGCTCGCCTCGCGTCGTTCTAGGACGGCCGGAAAACGGAACGGGCCGCTCCGCTTCCGCGGGGCGGCCCGTTCACGGTGTCCGGGGGCGGGAGCCTAGACGTAGCCCTGCGCGACCATCGCGTCGGCGACCTTGACGAAGCCGGCGATGTTGGCGCCCGCGACGTAGTTGCCCTTCTTGCCGAATTCCTTCGCGGCGTTCCAGGCGTTGTCGTGGATGGCCTTCATGATGCCCTTGAGCTTGGCGTCGACCTCCTCGGCGCTCCAGCTGAGGCGCTCGGAGTTCTGCGACATCTCGAGACCCGAGGTGGCCACGCCGCCGGCGTTGGACGCCTTGCCCGGGCTGTAGAGGATCTTCGCCTTGACGAAGAGGTCCACCGCTTCGAGCGTCGAGGGCATGTTCGCGCCTTCGCCGACGACCTTGACGCCGTTCTTGAGGAGCGTCGCGGCGTCCTTGCCGTCGAGCTCGTTCTGGCGGGCGCACGGGAACGCGCAGTCCACCGGCACGGCCCACGGGCGGCCGTCCTTGTGGAACTCGACGCCCTTCTTGCCCTTGGCGAATTCGGCGAGCTCGCCGCGCTTCACCTGCTTGAGCTCCTTGATCTCGTCGACGAAGGCCTGCGACATGCCGCCCTTGACGTAGATCCAGCCGGTGCGGTCGGAGAACGTGACGGGCTTGGCGCCGAGCTGGACGAGCTTCTCGGCGGCGTACTGGGCGACGTTGCCCGAGCCGGAGATCGAGCAGACCTTGCCCTCGAGCGAGTCCTTGCGGGTCGCGAGCATGTTCTCGGCGAAGTAGACGTCGCCGTAGCCGGTCGCCTCGGGGCGGATCAGCGAGCCGCCGAACGAGAGGCCCTTGCCGGTGAGCACGCCCGTGAACTCGTTCACGATGCGCTTGTACTGGCCGAAGAGGTAGCCGATCTCGCGGCCGCCGACGTTCATGTCGCCGGCGGGCACGTCGGTGTCCGGGCCGACGTGGCGGTAGAGCTCGGTCATGAAGCTCTGGCAGAAGCGCATGACCTCGGCGTCGCTGCGGCCCTTCGGGTTGAAGTCCGAGCCGCCCTTGCCGCCGCCCATCGGGAGCGTGGTCAGCGAGTTCTTGAAGACCTGCTCGAAGCCGAGGAACTTGAGGACCGAGAGGTTGACGGTGGAGTCGAAGCGCAGGCCGCCCTTGTAGGGGCCGATGGCGCTGTTGTACTGGACGCGGTAGCCGCGGTTGACGTGGAGCTTGCCGGCGTCGTCGGTCCACGGGACGCGGAACATGATGACGCGCTCCGGCTCGACGAGGCGCTCGAGGACGCCCGCGTCTTCGTATTTCTTCCGCGCCTTGAGCACGGGCTCGAGAGTGCCGAGCACCTCGGTGACGGCCTGGATGAACTCCGGCTCGTTGGGATTCTTCGCCTTGACGTCGGCGAGCACTTTCTGTGCGTAGGTCATGGGTTGTGCCTTTGCTGGTTGTTTTGCGCGACCGGCGGGACCGCAACGCGCGGAGGAGGGATGGATTGTGTCGGGGTTCACCGCGCGCCCGGCGGGACCGCAACGCGCGAACGGGCCCGGCAGTCTACCACGCGCGTCCCGCGTGCGCAAGAAAAAACGCGTGCCGCAACGGGATCGGAAAGTTGCAGAATCAAATGAGGCGGCGGCGGGAGGGCGGCGGGAGGCGGCGGAAGAGCGGCCGGGGGGGGGGGGGCCCCGGGCCCCCCCCCCCCGGGGGGGGTGGGAAAAGT
>JAFPUX010000500.1 GCA_017413145.1 Kiritimatiellia bacterium
CCTCACGCAGGAGCACGCCGACCGCATCGGCGCCGACTTCTACTCCAAGGACGCCATGGGCTCCGTCCGCTACGCCCAGTCGCACCTCCGCGCGCCGGACTTGCGATTGTGCGAATCTCACCGAGCCCATCGCGTCCTTGGAGTAGAAGTCGGCGCCGATGCGGTCGGCGTGCTCCTGCGTGAGGACGGCGCCGCCGACCATGACCTTGCATTCCGGGCATTCGGCGTGGAGGAGTCGGATGGTCTCCTCCATCGCGGGGACGGTGGTGGTCATGAGCGCGGAGAGTCCGACGAGCCGCACGCCTTCGCGCTTCGCGCTCTCGACGACGCGCTCCGGCGGGACGTCCTTGCCGAGGTCGACCACGTCGAAGCCGTAGTTCTCCAGCAGAGCCTTCACGATGTTCTTGCCGATGTCGTGGACGTCGCCCTTCACGGTCGCGAGGACGATCCGCCCCGCGCTCTCGCGCGCCGCGCCGCGCGCGGCGAGCGCCTTCTTGATCTCCTCGAACGCCGCCGAGGCGGCGTCCGCCGCGACGAGCAGCTGCGGCAGGAAGAGCGTGCCTTCCTCGAAGCGCTTCCCGACTTCGTCGAGCGCCGGCACGATCGCCCCGTCGATGAGCGAAAGCGGCGTCTCGCCCGCCGCAAGCGCCTCCGCGGCGAGCTTCGCGGCCTCGGCCGCGATCCCGCGGCGGACCGCGCCCGCGAGCGTTGGAGAGTTCGGTGGTTGGGTGGTTGGGTGGTTGGGTGGTTGCGAGTCCGCCGAACTTTCGACTCCCGCCCCTTTCTTCTTTTCTACATCGGACGCACCCGCCGCGGACGGCGGGTGCGTCCTGATATACTGCTCGCAGTGGGGGTCGAGGCCGAGGAGGGCGCGGTAGGTCTCGTAGGCGTCCGTCATCGGGGCGCTCTGCGGATTGACGATGGCCGCGGTGAGGCCCGCGCGGAGGGCAAGGAGGAAGAAGGCGGCGTTGACGGTCTCGCGGCGCGGGAGGCCGAAGGAGACGTTGGAGACGCCCAGGACGCACCCGACGCCGAGCTCGTCGCGGATCAGCCGGACCGCGCGCAGCGTGACGTCGGCGGCGCGCGGGTCGGCGCTCACGGCGAGACAGAGCGGATCGATCACGACGTCGCGGCGGTCGATGCCGCGCGCCTCGGCCTCGCGGACGATCCGGCGCGCGACGTCAAGTCGGCCTTCGGCGGTTTCGGGGATGCCGCCGTCGTCGAGGCAGAGGCCGACCACGACGCCGCCGTATTTCTTCACGAGGGGCAGGACGGCCTCGAGCGACGCGGCCTTGCCGCTCACGCTGTTCACCATCGGCTTGCCGGCATAGACGCGCATCGCCGCCTCCATCGCGGCGGGGTCTGAGGTGTCGAGCTGCAGCGGAAGGTCGACGACGGCCTGGATCTCGCGCACGGCTCGCGGGAGGAGCGTCTTTTCGTCGAGCCCGGGCACGCCGACGTTCACGTCGAGCACGTGCGCGCCGGCCTCCTGCTGCGCGAGCGCCTGCCGCAGGACGTAGGGGAAGTCGCCCTCGCGCAGCGCGAGCTGGAAGCGCTTCTTGCCGGTGGGGTTGATGCGCTCGCCGACGATC
>JAFPUX010000501.1 GCA_017413145.1 Kiritimatiellia bacterium
AACCGAGCTGGCGGCCGGGCGGGTCGCCGCCGGCGAACGCCGCGCCGGGCGCGGCGGCCGGACCGAGCCGGAGGCCGGCGGGCGGAAGGGAGACGAGCGTTTCGATGTCCGTCATGGCGACTCTAGTTGTTGCGGGAAATCAGGACCGCGGCGAGGACGATGCAGACGACCATCGGCGCGAAGACGATGAGATGGGCGTGGAGCCCGGGGTGTTTGGCGAGCGACTGGCCCGTGATGCAGAACAGGTAGAAGACGCCCGCGACGGCGAGCGAAATCCCGAGGCCGACGGACGACTGTTTCCGGTGGCTCTGGATGCCGAGCGGGATGCCGATCAGGACGAAGCACAGGCACGCGGCCGCGAGGACGGCGCGCGAGACGACTTCCGCCTTGGCGCGCGCGATCGCGACCACGCCCTCTTCGTCGACCGGCGGCTTGGCCTCGGCGGAAAGGACGTCGCGTAGCAGCTCCCACGTCCGCAAGTCCTTCGTGCGGCGGCGCAGGCGGCCGTCCGGGCCCGCGCGCCTGGAAGAGACGTCCTTCGACAGGACCGAGAGGGGCACCTTCCACGTTTCGAACCGACCGGCGTCGATCGCGTCGGCGCGGCGACCGGAGCCGGACGAGGCGACCGTTTCGCCGCCCGTCACTTCGACCTTGACGTCGTGCATGTCGAGGAATGCCGGTCCGTCGGCGGGCTGCCGGATGACGGCTTCCGCGGCGCGGATGTCGCGCACGCGGCCGTCGGACATGGGCTGCTTGACGCGCAAGTCGACGAGTTTGTTGCCGTCGCGTTCGGAAACGTAGATGCTGTAGGAGTCCGTCTCGAGCCATTCAAGCGGCTGGATGAGCGCGGTGACGTCCGAAGCCTTGAACCGGTGCCTGTTTTCCGAACGCACGAACGAGGCGTCGGGGGAGACGTCGTCGTTCACCCAGAGACAGACGAACGAAAGGAAGAGCGAGAGCAGGACCGGCATCCGCATGATCGACCAGAGCGGGACGCCGCAGGAGCGCATCGCCGAGATTTCGCTGTCCGAGGAGAGCCGCGAGAAGACGAGCAACGAGGCGACGAGCGACGCGATCGGAACCGAGTAGGAGAGCGTTCCCGGCAGGCTCTGCCACAGGAACTGCACGAGGATGTCCGGCGACATGCCGCGCGCGATGTACTTCATCGACGAGAAGACGAGGCCGACCGTCATCACGAACGTGAGCACGGCCATCGCCATCACGAAGGTGACGAGGAAGTTCGAAAGGATGTAGCGGTGCAGCGTCCTCATTTCGCCCCTCCCGCGCGGATCTCCGCGCGCAAGTCGGCCGCCGCCTTGAGGCGCGGGTGCGCCTTCAGCAGGTCGTCGAGCGTCCGGACCGCGAGGTTCGTCTGCCCGGCCGCGAGATCCAGCCGCGCGGAGAGCAGCAACGCGTCCGGCCGCCCCGGCTCGAGCAGCAACGAGCGCGCGAGGCAGTCGCGCGCGGAAACGAGTTCGCGCCCTTGCAGCAGCGCGGCGCCCGTGCGCAACAGGAGGTCGGAGAGCTCGCGGCGCGTCAGACCGTCGCCTTCGTTCACGAGGAACGCGGCCTCCGCGCGGTCGATCGCCGCCGGAACGTTGCCGATCGCGGCGTGGCAGCGCGCCTGCAGTCGGTTCGCGAGGACCATGTTCCACCCGAGGCGAGACGCGGCGGCGAGCTCGTTGCAGGCGCCCGTGAAGTCCTTCTCGCGCATCAGCGCCTCGCCGAGCTCGTGGTGGAAGAGAGGGACGTCCGGATCGCTCTCGACGAGCGCGCGCAGCGCCGCGACGCGGTTCGTCGCGGGCGCGGAGACCGCGGCGCGCCAGCGCGCGACGCGGGCGGCGCCGGCCGCCATGTCGAAGTCCTCCGCGAGATCCTTGGCGGGCGGGCCGGACCGGTAGGCGTAGGGGCGGCGCGGGTCGTCGCCGTAGGGGAACCAGTAGACGTAGACTTCGTTCGTGTACGGCGGAACGAGACCCTCGCCGAGGTGGCCGTTCGCGCGCAGGACCGCCATCGCGTTCTGGTGCGCGAGCGGAACGGCGACGGGGTCGGCGTCGAGGCCGGCGAGGACCGTCATCTGGAGGTCCTGGTGGGAGCGCAGCAGCGGCGGGAGGCGGAAGGCGTACCACGGGACGAGCGATTCGCACCAGTCGCCGGGAACGCGCGCGTCCTGGCTGGCCACGCCGAACCACGCGGGCGCGCCGCAGACGGCTTCGCCGGGGCAGGGCTTCCTGTGGGTCTCCAGTCCGCTGAACGACGCGCGGATGCCGAGGAAGGCCGGGTCGGAGAGGTCCAGGCCGCGGACGTCCGGGTCGGAGCCGAGCCCGAAGAGCGGCAGGACGAGGACGGGGCTCTCCGGCGCGAACGCGCGGACGACCGGCTCGAGCGTCGCGGCGGCCGCGGCGCCGGCGGCGGCGAGCGCGGGCGCGTTCGTCGGGGAGAGCCCGGCGTAGGGCGAGAGATGCAGCCAGACGAAGGCGGGCGGCGCGTCCGCCGGGCGTTTGGCGAGCCAGTCGCGCGCTTCGGCGCAGACCTCGGCGGTCGTCCGGTGGAAGCGCGTCGCGCGGTTCGTCGGGGCGATGGAAACCGAGTAGACCGAGAAGCCGTTCGTGAGGCCGTGGACGGGCGAGAGCGCGATGTCGGAGAGAAACGCGGCGCAGTCGTAGCCTTGTTTCCGGTACGAGACGGCGATCGTGTTCTTCGAGGGGTCGAGCGCGCCGACGCCGTCCACGCGCAGGCCGTGCCACGGCGGAATCGCCGCGGTCAGGACGGACGCGGCGGACGGCAGGACCTCGGGCGAGACGGGGGAAACGTCCTCCGAGCGGAAGTCGAATCCGTCGGCGGTAAAATCGGGGAACGCGCCCTCGACCGTGACGAGCAGCGCGCCACGGACGGGCGCGGGCGCGGAGGGCTCACGCGCGCAACCGGCGGCGAGGGCGAGGAGCGGGAGGACGGACAGAAGGCGGCGCATGTCGGGAAATGCGGAACGCGCCAGAGGATAGCAGAATCGCGCGCGTTTCGCAAACCCGCGCGCGCGGAGAGACCGGCGAAGACCCCTAGATCCGGCCGGCGAGACGGGCGAGGGAGGCGCGCTTGGCGGCGAAGGTCTCCCCCTCCGCGCCGACGCGCCGCATCGCGCGGCGCAGGTCGCCGGAGTTCGCGTCGGACCACTCGAGCGAGTCGGCCAACGCGAGCGCGGAAGCGAGCTGCAGGTCCGCCGCGGTGCCCGCCGGGCGGGCGAGGCGGACGCGGAGCGCGCCGACCGCGCCGTCGATCGGCGTGAACAGCTCCGAATGCCCGCCCGCCTCGTAGAGGCGCAGCAGGGCGGTCGCGGAGAGGGCGAGGTTCCACGC
>JAFPUX010000064.1 GCA_017413145.1 Kiritimatiellia bacterium
CCGCCCCCGGCGCCGGACGCGCCCGCGCCGAAGCCGGCCGCCTCCGCGCCCAAGGCGAAGCCGTGGCAGTTTTCGTACACGGCCGGCTCGCAGGCCGCGAAGGCCGACGGCGTGCTCGTGTACCTCGGCCGCCCCGCCGTCGCGGACCGCAGGACGCGCAAGGCCGGCCCCTCGGACCTCGACCGCAAGTCCACGGTCGCCCCGCTCCTGCAGGCGCGCTCGAAGCCGCTCGTCGAAGGACGTCCGCTGCGCGTCTGCCTCGACCCCGGCCACGGCGGGCAGGACGCCGGCGCCGCGTCGGCGGACGGCCGCACGGTCGAGAAGGCGATCGCGCTCGACATCGCGCAGCGGGTCGCGCGCATGCTGCGCAAGGACGGCGTCGAAGTGACGCTCACGCGCCCGGACAACCGCACGTTCCTGCCGCTCCCGGACCGGCCGGCGCTCGCCCGCGCGAAGCAGGCGGACCTGTTCGTGAGCATCCACCTGAACGCCAACGCGTCGTCCGGCCCGCGCGGCGTCGAGACCTACGTCTTTCCCGCGCGCGGCATGGAGTCGACGTCCTACGAAGGCCGGGGCGCGAGCGACGAATCGAAGCAGTGGTGGCCGGGCAACGGCAGCGACTGGGGCAACGTCCAGCTCGGCTTCTGCATCCAGCGGCGGCTCGCCGCGGCGTCGGGCCTCCCCGACCGCGGGCTGCGCCGCGCGCGGTTCGTCGTCGTGCGCGAGGCGCGCATGCCCGCGGCGCTCGTCGAGTGCGGGTTCCTCACCAACGCCCGCGACCTGGCGGTGCTGCGCGGCGAGAACGGCCGCGAGAACATCGCCCGCGGCATCTACGAAGGCATCTTCGATTTCGCCTGGGGTACCATGGCGCCGGGACTGCCGGCGCACAAGCCCGGTCCGCCCGTCGTCGAGGTCGTTTCCCCGGCGTCCGCGCCGGCTCCGCCCGTCGAACGGACCGGCGCGCTCGAATTCGTCCCGTCGCCGGTCGCGCCGTGGACGCCGCCGAAGCCCGCGGTCCCCGCGGACGATCCGTCCGACGACCCCGCCACGTCCGCCGCCCGCAAGGCCGCACTCCGCGCCGCCGGCCTGATTCCGTAGCCCGAAAGGCCCCCGCCGTGCCGGACCGGACGATCGAGCGAAGCTCCCTCGAGGAGGAGGTCTTCTCGCGCCTGCCGCGCGAGGCGGCCGAGCTCGTCGCGCAGCTGCTGCTTGAAGCCGGCGACGAAGGGAGCCGCGCCCTTTCGCGGCGGATCACGGAGCGCCTCGGCTTTTCGCTTTCGTCCGCGCCGCCCGGCGCCGGCGTCTTCGAGGGCCTGCCGTTCTTTTCCGCGCCGGAACGCAAGCGCGCCGCGCCGAATCCCGCGGCGTACCGTCCGCTCGAACCGGACGGCGTGCGCGAATGGTTCCGCCCCGGCGGCCGCCTCTCCGACTTGCCCGGCTTCGAGCACCGTCCCGAACAGGAACGCCTCGCGATGGCCGTCGCGGACGCCTTTTCCGGCGGCCGCCACCTCGCCGCCGAAGCCGGAACGGGGATCGGCAAGACGATGGCCTACCTCGTCCCCGCCGCGCTCTGGTCGTTGCGCTGCGAGGTGCCGGTCGTGGTGAGCACGAACACGAAAAACCTCCAGGAGCAGATCTTCCGCAAGGACCTGCCCGCGATCGCCGCGCGCCTCCGCGCGCCGATCCGCTTCGCGCTCGTGAAGGGCCGCTCCAACTACCTCTGCCTGTCCCGCCTGGAACGCCTCGTCGACCGGCGCGAGGCCGAGCTCTCGCAGGACGAACTGCCCGCGCTCGCGCAGACCGTCGCGTGGGCGTTCCTCACGCCGGACGGCGACCTGGCCGCGCTCGATCCGGCGCTCGCCGAACGCGTCGCGTCCAACGCGGACGACTGCCGAGGCCGCAAGTGCCCGCACTTCCGCCGCTGCTTCCTGCAGCGCGCCCGCGCGCTGTCGCTCGCCGCGGACGTCGTGGTGACCAACCACGCCGTCTTCTTTTCCGAACCGCCCGACCGTCCGCTCGCGCTGCCGCGCGCCGCGCAGGTCGTCTTCGACGAGGCGCACAACCTCGAGGACGCCGCCACGGCGCACTTCGCGCGCGAATTCACGCCGCGCGGGATGCGAGACTTCTCGCGCCGCCTGCACCGCGCGGGCCGCCGCGGACGCCGCGGGGCCGAGGCGACCGGCGCGCTGCCCGACCTGGAGCGCGCGCTTCTATCGTCCGCCGCGGACGCCGCGCCGCCCGAACTGCGCACCGCGCTCTTCGGCGGCATTGCCGAGGCGCGCGCGGCGCTCGAAGCGGCGAACTTTTCCGCGCAGCGCTATTTCCTCGAACTCGGCCCGCTCCCGCCCGCGAACGAAAACGCGCTGCGGCTCGTGCCGGCCGTGCTCGGCGGCCGCGCGTGGGCGGAAACGGTCCCGCACCTGCAGCGCCTGCAGGACGACCTCTTCCGCCTGTCGGAAGCGCTCGACGCCTTGGCGCGGGGGCTGGTCCCGCCCTCGGGAGCCGAAGAAAAGCTCCCCTTGCTACGGGAGGCGGCTTCGCCTCCCCCGAACCCCCTCCAGATTGCGGGGCACGAGCCTCCGCGGACTCCGCGAACTCCGCGTGAGAACAAAGAAGACATCCCCCTCTCCGACCTCGGCGTGCCGGCGGAGCTCGCCCTGCGCGTCGGGACGGCCGCCGCGGACGCGAAGGCAATGCTCGAAACGCTCGACTTCCTCGCGTCCGCGGCCGACCGGGACTGGACGTTCTGGGTCGCTTCGCAGCGCCCGCCCGCGGCGCCGTCCGCGCGCATCGGGCGCCGGCGCGGGCCCGGTCCCGCGCCGCTCGGCTCGCTGCACGCCGCGCCGGTCGAAGTGGCTCCGTTTCTGGCCCAATCCGTCTTCGAAAAGCTCGACACGGCGGTCCTGTGCAGCGCGACGCTGACGGTCGGCGGCAAGCCGGACTTCCTCGCGGGACGCCTCGGCCTGGACCGCGTCGACCCGGACCGGCTTTCGTCGGTCTTCCTCGGTTCGCCGTTCGACTACGGGAAACAGTGCCTCGCGGCCGTGGCGTCGTTCCTGCCGCCGCAACCGGCCGGTCCCGCGGGCGAAACGTCCGAAGGGCCGTTCGCGGCGGCGTTCGCGCACCTCGTGGAAGGCCTGGCGCGCGCGGCGCGCGGGCGGACGCTCGTGCTCTTCACGAGCTACCGCGCGATGGAGACGTGCGCGCGGCTCGCCGGACCGGGACTGGACGAAGCCGGGATCCGCCTTCTCGTGCAGGGCGAAGGAGCGTCGCGCGAAACGCTCGCGCGGCGCTTCCGCGCGCAGGCGGAGCCGACCGTGCTCTTCGGGACCGACTCGTTCTGGGAGGGCGTGGACGTGATGGGCGACGCGCTGAGCTGCCTCGTGATCGCGAAGCTGCCGTTCGACGCGCCGGGCGACCCGGTCGTCGCGGCGCGGTGCGAGCGCGTGCGCGAAAACGGCGGCGAGCCTTTCCACGACTACTCGCTGCCGGCGGCCGTGATCAAGTTCCGGCAGGGGTTCGGACGGCTGATCCGGCACAAGGGCGACCGCGGGTGCGTCGTCGCGGCCGACACGCGGCTCGTCACGAAGAACTACGGAGGCGCCTTCCGCAAGAGCCTTCCGGCGGAACTGCGCGCCTTCCCGGACGAAGCGTCGCTGCTCGACGCCGTTTCCGCGTTCCTCGCGTAACGCGGCCGCCTTGCGCGGCGGGGAGCGCTGTGCTAGACTCGGGCGGCGATGAAACGCACGCTCGTGGCACTGTTCTCGGTGGCGAAGGCGACGCTGCTGGAAGGCCTCCAGCAACCCGCCGTGCTGCTCCTCGCGCTCGCGTGCATGGAGCTCACGGCACTGCAGCCCGTCCTGCAGCTGCACGCGTTCGGCGAAGAAGGCCGCCTCGCGCGCGACTGCGGCATGGGGTTCTTCCTCGTCTTCGGCGTCCTCGCCGCCGCGCTCGTGGCGGGGTTTTCGCTCGCCGCCGAAATCCGCGACGGCACCGCCGCGACGGCGATCGCGAAACCCGCCGGCCGCGCGACGTTCCTCCTCGGCAAGTTCCTCGGCGCCGTCGGCGTCGTGGCGGCCGTCTGCTGGTGCTCGCTCTGGGAAACGCTCCTCGCGGTCCGCACGTCGGAGGCCCTCGTCGAGACGGACCGCTTCTTCGGATCCGTCCGCGATTCCCTGTGCGGCCTGCTCTCGGTCGGCGCGCCGGTCGCGGCGCTCGCGCTGGCGGCGCTGATGGACGTCCGGGCGCGGCGGCGCTTCGGGCTGTGGTTCTTCGTTTTCGCGGCGGCGCTGCTGCCCCTCGCGGCGGGCGCGCTCGGGTTCTTCGACCGCCTCGGCGGATGGGTCGGCTTCGGCGGCTGGTCGCCGGGGCTCGACGCGCGGCTCGTTCCGCTCGCCGTCCTGCTCTTCTCGCTGCTGTGCGCGTTCTGCGCGCTCGCGACCGCGCTCACGACGCGTCTCCAGACGGGCAGCGCGCTCGCGCTCTCGTTCCTCGTGCTGTTCCTCGGATTCCTCGCGGACGGCGCGCGCGCCGACTGGGGCTTCGCGGGACGCGTCTTCTACGCGCTCGTGCCGGACGTGCAGTCCTTCTGGCTCGCGGACGAGCTCGCGCACGGCGGCCGCATCGCGTGGCGCGAAGTGGCCGGCGGCTGCTTCTGCGCGTTTTCGTGGACCGTGTTCGCGCTCTCGCTCGGATACGTCTCCTTCCGGAACAAGGACCTCTAGCCATGAACGAAAACAACGAACCCGCGTTCGAGGCGACCGGCCTGCGCAAGGTATTCCGCGACTTCTGGGGCCGCCCGCGCACGGTCGCCGTGGACGGCGTCTCGCTGCGCGCCGCGCCGGGCGAAGTCGTCGGCCTGCTCGGCCCGAACGGCTCCGGCAAGTCCACGACGATCAAGATGCTGCTCGGACTGCTGCGCCCGAGCGCGGGCTCGGTGCGCCTCTTCGGGCGCGACCCGCGCGACCCGGACGCCCGGGCGCGCGTCGGCTACCTGCCCGAGCTCTCGAACCTGCACAAGTTCCTCACGCCGCGCGAAACGCTCGCCTACTACGCCGGCCTTTTCGACCTGCCGGCCGCGACGCGCCGCAAGCGCATCGCCGCGCTGCTGGAACGCGTCGGCCTGTCCGGACCGGGCGCGGACCGCCCCGTCGGCGAATTCTCCAAGGGCATGGCGCGGCGCGTCGGCCTCGCGCAGGCGCTCCTCAACGACCCGGCGCTCGTCGTCCTCGACGAACCGACGAGCGGCCTCGACCCCATCGGCCGGCGCGAGGTGAAGGACCTGATCCTCGACCTCGGCCGCATGGGCAAGACCGTGCTGCTCTCCTCGCACCTGCTCGCGGAAGTGTCGGACGTCTGCACGCGCGTGGCGATCCTCGCCGGCGGACGCGTCCGCGCCGAAGGGCGCCTCGCCGACCTGCTCGAAGAACGCGACCGCATCCGTTTCACGGCGGCCGGACTGCCGGACGCGGCCGTGCCGCGCGTGAAGGAATCGATCGCCGCGGCCGGCGCGGCGTCCGTGTCGGTCGACCACCCCGCCGCCACGCTGGAAGACTACTTCCTCGACGTCGTGGGAGGCGCCGCGAAATGAGGCTCCCCCGCCCGCCGCGCCTCCGGCCGGTCCTGGCCGGCGCCGCGCTCGGCCTGCGCGCGCCGCTGCGCTCGCGCTTCGTCTTCGCGCTGCTGGCTCTGCTCGGCGCGGCCGTGCTGCTGCTGCCCGTCCAGCTCAAGGGCGACGGCACGACGGCGGGCACGCTGCGCATGCTGCTCGCGTGGACGCTCGGCGCCGCGGTCGCGCTGCTCTCGGTCTCGACGCTCTGGGCCGGCTGCGCGGCCGTCTCGGGCGACGTCGAAGGCAAGCGCCACGCCGGCGCGGCGGTGTCGTCCGCGCGGCCGTTCGAACTCTGGCTCGGGCGCTGGCTCGGGCTCGTCGCGCTCGACGCGGCGGTCCTCGCGGTCGTGCTGCTCGCCGTGTTCGTCCAGGTCCGCGCGCGCGGCCTCGGTCCCGCGGACACCGCGGTTCGGACCTACCTGCCGCTCGACCCGGCCTCGTTCGAAACCGAAGTCGACCGCGTGCTGGAAAACGCCATTGCGCGCATGCCGCCGGACAAGCGTCCGGACGGCGATCCGGCCCGCCGCGCGGCAATGCGCGAATCGGTCCGCGAAGACCTCGGCGGCGACGCCTTCCTGCCCCTCGAACCCGGCGAAGGGCGGCACTGGGTTTTCCGGTTGCCCGCAGGACCCGATCCCGGTCCGGCGACCTTCGAATTTTCGTTCATGTCCTCCTACGGGGAGAGCCAGGGCGTCCGCGGAAGCCTGACCCTCCGCCGGCCGGCCGGCGCGACGCTCGCGGAACGGGAAGTGACGACGGACGACAGCGGCTACGTCCGGATTCCGCTCCCCGCCGGAACGTTCGCCGGCGCGGACGCGGTCGAAGCGGTCTTCGAAAACCGGGAAGGCGCCGACGGCGCGGCCGTGTTGCTGCGCCACGACCGCGCGGCGCGGCTGTCGGTTCCCGCGGGCGGGCTTCCGCGGAACCTCGCCAAGACGGGCCTTGCCGTTCTCGCGCTGCTCTCGCTCCTCGCCGCGCTCGGCCTGACGTGCGGCTGCGCGTTCTCGTTCCCCGTCGCCGCGTTCGCGGCGTCCGCGGTCTGCGCGATGGTCGTCGTGAGCGGCGGGTCCGCGTTCTCGTCGGACGATCCGGCTTCTCACGACCGTTCGCACGGCGGATCCGGCGGCGTCTCCGCCGCGATCCGGCCTTTCGCGCGCCGCGTCGCCCGCGCGCTGGACGCCGCGACCGCGCCCTACGACCGCGCCGAAGCGATCGACCGCCTCGGCGACGGCGTGGCCGTGTCCGGCCCCGCCGCCTGGCGCGCCCTCGCGCTGGACGGCGTCGCGTTGCCGCTCCTGCTCGGCCTCCTCGGCGCCGCCGCCCTCCGCCGCCGCGAGCTGCCCTGACCCTGCGACTTCGCAGGATGGGTGCGGGGCAAACGGCGCACGCCGTTTACCCGCACCCGTCCTGCATCGGTCAACGGTTGTTCATTCAATCGCACCGTATGTGATTTTCGATTTCACCATGCGTGATCTTTGCAGTCCGCAATCCGTTCACTCAATTACACCGTAGTTGATTTTGTTTACATTATATTGAATTCTCAACGAAATCAAAAAAGGAAACCCGTGAGCGCTGACCGATGAGCAAGGGACGGGCGGGTGGCTTTCGCCGCCCGTCCGTCCCTTGCGCGAAGTCGCAAACCCTACCCGATTTCGATCTTGCGGGGCTTGAGTTCGGCTCGCTTGGACATCGTCACCGTGAGGACGCCGTTTTCGACGCGGCCGGCGATCGTGGCGGGGTCCACCAGGTCGGGCAGGTCGAGCGACGCGGCGTAGTCCGCGCGGGCGAATTCGCGCACCGCGCAACGGAAGCCCGCGGGCGTTTCGCGCTTGGCGTGGGTCTTCATCGACAGCGTGCGGCCGTCGACGTGCAGGTCCACGTCGCCCTTGCCGGCGCCGGGGATCTCGAAGGTGATCTCGTATCCGTCCGGCGTTTCGTTGGCGCGGACGGTCGGGGTGGCGAAGATTTCGGATTCGTTGTTCATTTCAAGTCTCCTTTCTTGCAGGGTTCGTTACGCGTTCGCGATCGCGATGCGGCGCGGCGCGGACGGATCGGCCTTGGGCAGCTCGATCTTGAGGATGCCGTCCTTGAACGCGGCGTTCGCCTTGTCGGCGTCGACGCGGAACGGCAGTTCGATGCGGCGTTCGTAGGCGGGCTTCGGCGCCTGGGCCTCGCCCTCTTTCTTCGCGGGCTTGTCGGCGAGGACGAGCGTCTGCGGCTCGATCGTGAGCTCGACGTCCGCCGCGGTCTTGCCGGGCAGTTCGGCCTCGACCAGCACCGCGTTCTCGTCGACGAAGACGTTGACCGGGGGGAAGCGCCCCTCCGCGCGGCAGGCCACGGACCGGAAAACGCGGTCCAGACGCCGGTCCGCCCCCATCAATTCGCCCAGCAGGCTCCAGGGCGAGAGATCGAAAATCGTGTTCATTTCGTTTGTTCCTTTCTCGTGGTTCGCCTTCCAATTCCGAAGGCACCTTTCAAAAAGCAAACCCCGTGCCAGCCCGTCATGCGCCGCCGTCGTCCGTCGGATGGGATTATTTGTCCCACGACCGCTTTTACCCTGCGCATCTCCGTCCCAGGAAGGATTCTCCCTTGCCGAAAATCGAGTCTTGCAAAGCGGAACGGCTTTTGCTAGAATTCTGAATTGAAATTCAGTTTTCACCTCATCCGGCCGTTCAGGCGGCCGTCCGAACCATGAAGAAAACCATCGTCGCCGTCGTCGCGCTCCTCGTCCTGGCCGGGGGCTTTTTCGTTGTCCGGTCCGCGTTGTCGGGCCCGCCCCGTCCGTCCGTGCGGTTCGTCTCCGAAGCGGTCGTCCGCGCGGACGTCGTCTCCACCATCGCGGCGAGCGGAACGCTCGAGCCGGTCGAACTCGTGGACGTCGGCTCGCAGGTGAGCGGCAAGATCGTCGCGTTCGGGACCGACCGCGAAGGCTCGGAGGTCGACTACTGCTCCACCGTCACGAACGGCATGGTCCTCGCCCGCATCGACGACGAGACCTACTTGGCCGACCTGGACGTGGCGAAGGCGCAGCTCGCCAACGCGGAGGCGTCCGTCGCGTCCGCCAACGCGAACATGCAGAAGGCGAAGGTCGACCTCGACCACGCGCGCAAGGACTGGGACCGTGCGCGGACGATCGGCGTCGGAATCGCGCTCTCGCAGAGCGACTACGATTCGTACCTGGCTTCCTACGAAAGCGCCTGCGCGCAGCTCGTCGTCGCCGAAGCGTCCGTGCGCCAGGCCGCGGCGCAGGTCGTCCAGGCCAAGGCCAACGTCGACAAGGCCGAGCGCAACCTCGGCTACTGCACGATCGTCTCGCCCGTGGACGGCATCGTTGTGGACCGCCGCGTCAACCTCGGGCAGACCGTCGTCTCCTCGATGAGCGTGAGCTCCCTCTTCCTCGTCGCCAAGGACCTGCATTCGATGCGGATCTGGGCGAGCGTGAACGAGGCGGACGTCGGCTCGCTCCGCGCGGGGCAGGGCGTTTCGTTCACGGTGGACGCGCTGCCGGGCCGCACGTTCCGCGGCACGGTGCGCCGCGTACGCCTCAACGCGACGCTTTCCTCCAACGTCGTCACGTACACGGTCGAGATCGACGTGGACAACGCGGACCTCTCGCTCATCCCGTACCTCACGGCGAGCGTCGAGTTCGAGACGGACGCCGTCCGCGGCGCGCTCGCGGTCCCGTCGCGCGCGTTGCGCTTCGCGCCGTCCGGCGCACCGCCCGCGCCGGCGGCCGCGGAAGGCGGTGGCGTCGTGTGGCTCGCCCCCGCGGACGCCAAGTCGCCGCCCCGCCCCGTGCCCGTGCGCGTGCTCCTCAACAACGGCTCGCTCGCCGCCGTCGAACCGATCGAGCCCGGCTCGCTCGCCGAGGGCGCAGCCGTCGTCACGCGCGAAGAGACGGTCGCCTCCGGCGCCGCCCCGAAGGCCGCCACCGGCTCCAAGAACCCCCTCCTTCCCAACATGCCCAAGCGCCCGAAGAACGCCGGACCGCCGCCAGGCTAATGCGCAATGCGCAATTGGACCATCAGACCATTCGACCCTCAGACCATCAGACCAACCGATGTCCCTCATCGAAGTCGACAACCTCACGAAGACCTACCATCTGCCCGGCGGCATCGACGTTCCGGTGCTGAAGGGCGTGTCGCTGTCGGTCGAGACGGGCGACCTCGTGGCGCTCATGGGCGCGTCCGGCTCGGGCAAGTCGACGCTCATGAACATCCTCGGCTTCCTGGATGCGCCGAGCGGCGGCACGTACCGGTTCGACGGGCGGGACGTCTCGCGCCTCTCGGCGGACGAGCGCGCGGACCTGCGCGCGGCGCGAATCGGGTGGGTGTTCCAGAGCTTCAACCTGCTCGCGCGGACGAGCGCGCTGCAGAACGTGCTGATGCCGCTGGAGTACCACCGCGGCCGCCGCGAACCGCGCGCGAAGGAGATCGAGAAGGCAAAGGGGCTTCTTTCTATGCTCGGGCTCGACGGCCGCATGGACCACACGCCCGCGCAGCTCTCGGGCGGCCAGCAGCAGCGCGTCGCCATCGCGCGGTCGCTCGTGAACGACCCGGAGATCCTGTTCGCGGACGAGCCGACGGGCAACCTCGACTCGAAGACCACCGTCGAGATCCTCGAACTCTTCCAGCGGCTCAACGCGGAGCGAGGCATCACGATCGTCGTCGTCACGCACGACGCCGAAGTCTGCGACTACGCCCGCCGCACCATCCACGTCCGCGACGGCGTCGTCGTCCCCGGCTCGCCGGGCGGGGAAAAGTAACCACGGAACACACGGAAGACACGGAAATGGACGACGAACCCGCCACGTTGCTTTACGAAGAAGAAAGCTACGCCATTCGCGGGGCTGTCTACGAAGTCTATGCGGAGCTGGGCGCTGGTTTCGCCGAGCCCGTGTACCAGGAAGCGCTGGAAGCGGAGCTCGGGTTGCGCGGTATTCCGTTCGAAGCACAGAAACCGCTTCGCATCCGCTACAAGGGAAAGGAACTTGCTCAGACCTACCGGGTCGATCTGCTTTGCTATGGGAAAATCGTCCTGGAGCTCAAGTCCGTCCGGACGCTCCTCCCCGAACACGAGGCCCAGCTCGTCAACTACCTTAAGGCAGGGTCGTTCCGGCTCGGCTTCCTCGTCAACTTTTCGCATGTTCCAAAAGTCGACATCCGCCGCTATGCCAACTGACAACCCCGCTTCCCTCCCCGTTTTCGGACACCAAGGCTTCAAAACTCCTTCCGTGTGTCCCCCATTCCGTGTGTTCCGTGTGTTCCGTGGTTGAACAATGACGCAGACCCTCATTACCGCTTTGACCGCCCTGCGGCGCAACGTCGCGCGATCGCTCCTGACGATGCTCGGAATCGTGATCGGCATCGCCGCCGTGATCACGATGATGGAGATCGGCGGCGGCGCGTCGGAGCAGATCGCCTCGTCGATCTCCAACATGGGCTCGAACGTCATCATGGTCCGTTCGTCCGCCATGCAGCGCGGCGGCGTCGCCGCGGCCGCCGGCTCCGGCATCACGCTCACGAGCGCCGACTGCGACGCCATCCGCGAGAACTGCCCCTCCGTCTCCGCCGCCACGCCCAAGGTCCGCGGCACGTCCGTCCAGGCGATCCGCGGGCCCTACAACTGCCAGCCCGGGCGCGTCGACTCCGGCTCGGTGGACGTCTTCGACGTGGGCGAATGGTCCGTCGAGGACGGCGCGGCGTTCACCGAGCGCGACGTGAGCGCCTCGGCGACCGTATGCGTGATCGGGAAAACCGTCGCGGAAGCGCTCTTCCCGGACGGCTCCTCGCCCGTCGGCGAGCGCATCCGCCTGAACAACACGATCTTCACGGTCTGCGGCGTCCTCAAGCCCAAGGGCGCCAACTTGATGGGCGAGGACCAGAACGACATGGTCATCGTCCCGTGGACGACGATGCGCAACCGCCTCGCGCGCTCGGGCGGCGTCGCGTCCTCCGGCGGCGGAACGGCGTCCCATTCGCGCGGCGACCGCTACGCGGCCTCGTCCGTGTCTCTCTACCCCGCGCGCGACGCCACGCAGACAGCCAATTACCTCATGCCGATCCGGTTCGACAACGTCGACAGCATCCAGTGCAAGGCCGCCTCGGCCGCCGAGGTCGACGCGGCGATGGAGGAAATCCGCGCGCTGCTGCGCGCGCGGCATCGCATCCGCGAGGGCGCGGAGGAGGACTTCGACCTCCACAACATGAGCGAGATGCTCGACGCGCTCACGTCGACCTCCACGCTCATGACCTCGCTGCTGCTCATCGTCGCGCTCATCTCGCTCGTCGTGGGCGGCGTCGGCATCATGAACATCATGCTCGTCTCCGTCACGGAGCGCACGCGCGAGATCGGCCTGCGCATGGCGGTCGGCGCGCGCGGCTCGAGCATCCTCGTGCAGTTCCTCGTCGAGTCGCTGCTGCTCTGCATCGCGGGCGGCGTGCTCGGCATCGCCGCGGGCCGCGTCTGCTCCGAGATCGTCTCGGCGGTGAAGGGCTGGCCCGTGGCGCCGTCCGCCGCCGCGATCGCGATGTCCGTGGCGGTGTCCGCCACCATCGGCGTCGCGTTCGGCTTCTACCCCGCCTGGCGCGCCTCGCGCCTCAACCCGATCGACGCGCTGCGATACGAATGATGAAACGGATCCTTCTCCTCGCCCTGCCCCTTCTCTCCGCGGGCTGCCTGCTCGGGCCGGACTACGAACGGCCGGAAACCGGCGACCTGCTGCCGGAGTCCTTCCGTTTCGTCCCGGCGGACACGGCGCTCACCAACGCCGCGCCCGCGGCCGTGATCGCCGAGCCCGACTGGTGGGCCGCCTGGGGCGACCCGCTCCTCACGAACCTGCTCGAGCGCGGCACGGCCGCGAACCTCACGCTCGCCCAGGCGCAGGCGCGGCTCGACCAGTCCCGCGCCACGCTCGCCTCCGCGCGCGCCGCGTTGTATCCTTCGCTCGGACTCTCCGGCTCGGCTTCCCGCTCGAAGACCTACGACCCGGACGACACGCGCACCTCCGCGCGCGGCAGCGTCGATGCCGGCTGGGAAATCGACCTGTTCGGCCGCAACCGCCGCTCCGCCGAAGCCGCCGCGGCCGACCTCGAGGCCTCGGGCCTTTCGCTCGAGGACGCGCTCCTCTCGGTCCGCGCCGAAATCGCCACGGACTACGTCGCGCTGCGCCTCGCGCAGGAATCGCTGGAGATCGCGCATTCCAACCTCGCCGCCGAAGCCGAATCGACCGAAGTCGCCCGCGCCAAGGGACGTTCCGGGTTCACCGCCGGCGCGGACGTCGCCGCGGCCGACGCCGCCATCGCCACGGCGCGCGCCGCGCTC